>JBJTUF010000252.1:0-24202 GCA_046080565.1 Cuspidothrix sp.
AACTAGCATTAGCTTGATCATCTAAATCAATGACTAAAACTCGGTTGCCTTGAGTTGCTAATTCATAGGCAAGATTAACAACTAAAGTTGTTTTTCCTACTCCGCCTTTTGTTGTATAAACTGCAATTGTACGCATTTTAATCTTTTCCAAGAAACTTTTAAGAAAATTTGCTACAGGTTGAACTTGCTTAGGATTTGTTATAGCGTGTTCACAGACTAAGTTAAACTGCGATTCCTTATACTCGTATATCTCCAATAAAAAAGGATCAATCAATAAGCCAAATCTGGTATTTGAGTATTTGAGATATGTTTCTAATTGAACACGGGCATCGTCATTAATTCGAGTATTAGCTGTTTTTACCTCAACTAAAAAATTTATATACCTATCTATATCCTCCACTAAAAAATCAACTTCTTTGATAGTCTCCTTTATCGAACCATTGGTGTTAAGTTTTGGAACTTTGACTTTAAACTCTGGATACCAATGAGAATAGCTACTGCTGGGTGGTAAACCTGCCATACGCAGCATTTCTTGAACGAGATGTAAAGAGACGTAAGCCTCATTATTCCAGTCTGAAGATAGTTGAGTCATAATAAATCTTTTGTTTATATTAACACATAGTACATTCTATAACAACCTTTTTTATACTATATGAAGTTTGTTGTAAAACGTAAATTCCCAGGAATATGACTACTTTATAATAGTTTTACTATTTATACTTATACTTTATTTACTACAATATGCTGTAATCATACTGAACATATTTGTATTGAAACAAGAAAATCTAACTATAATTAATAACAAGTTCAGGTAGAATTAATGATAATAAACTACAAGATATAATATATCCAATGAAATCATGACCACAGAAGCAGAATATCAAACAAGAATTACCAGCTATAACTGGGATGATTTAATCAAACTATGGTCAGAAATTAAAGCAAAAAAGACCTCAAATTTTTGGGATGCAGGTAAAGCATTAGAATATTTAGTATTACGTGCATTTCAACTGGATGGTGCAGAAGTAGTATGGCCTTATAGTGTGTACATAGATGGAGAAGAAATAGAACAAATTGACGGCGTAGTTTATGCAGATAGTTTATCCTGTATAATAGAATGTAAAGATACCGTCAAACCAGTAAAAGTTGAACCTATCGCTAAACTGAGAAATCAACTTTTACGCAGGCCAGCAGCAACTATTGGTAGCATATTTAGTGTTAGCGGCTTTACTGAGGCTTCAGAAACTTTAGCTGGATTTATTGCACCACAAACTATTCTATTATGGGGAGGAGAAGAAATTAAATATTGTCTAGAAAATAAGTTTATACGTCAAGCATTAATCAAAAAATATCGCTTTTGTGTTGAACAAGGACTAGCTAATTACAACATCAAAACAGAGGTTATATCATGACTTTATCTTATATAGTATTAGAAGGTAATAAAAACCAAGAAATCATAGAAAAATTACTTCCTAAAAATTTGATTCAAGATGTGAAAATAGTAGTAGGTGAAAGTCAGTATGAAGTAAGATCATTAGCAAGTTCTCTCATTGCTACTAGACATATTCCTGTAATATTAATTTTAGATGCAAATACAGATAACGAATCTCAAATATTTGAAAAAAGGGATTTAATTAATTATTTATTACGTCGTGCTGCGGCTAAAACACCTTTTCAAATCTCCCTTGCTATTCCCGAAATAGAAATTATATTTCTGCAAAATAAACCATTAATTGAAAAAATTGCCCAACGTCAATTTAATGATTTAGAATGGCAATTAGCACAAAGTAAACCCAAGGAGTTTTTAGAAACAGTATTAGGTAAAGAAACATCAATCAATGAGAAAATATTTAGTAATATCAATGATCAAGAAATTCAGATATTACAACAACATCCATTTATCCAAGAAATAATAGAGTTTCTATCATCAATTACTGCGTCTTCTGTGGCAATAAATTAACCATTCTCATGTATGATGACAATAAACATCCTGTAAATCCTCAAATCCTGGACATCCTGATTCTGACAAATTATGACTTGTAGTAAATTGTGTGTACACCCAGGGTAAGCGAAGATGGGAATGTAATCTATTAACTCACAGCAAAATCTGTATATTTTCTTCTCGTCGGTGAATGAAAAGCTAAAACAATATCTTGTTTTGGTACTCCTAATGCTAATAAATCTTGAGCAATTCCTCTCTCAGCAAGTAGGTTGGGTTGACGCAAGCAAACCCAACACAACCCACCATTAATAACTCTAAATTACAAACCAAAATCCTATATCTGTTTACATCATCATTCTTATTAGAAACTCATTCAGTAAATTTGTGTCTACTTCAAACTCAGATAAAAGCTGTAATTTTTCTTTTACCGAAAAAAATCAGCAAAGTCAAAATACACCAAATTTAACCGAGGTTGATCCTACAGGTAAAACTTGGGAAAAGCATCGAATTAATGCTGATAAAGTTGCTGAATATTACGCAAATTCAGATAATGATACTTTTAATGATTACGCTTGGCGGTTGAAAAGCTGTTCTGAGTGGCTAGAGTTTCGCTTAGTTCCAGAAGAATCAGCAGACACTCTCAAGTTAAAATTAACTAATGCGCGATTTTGTCGAGTGCGTCACTGTCCGGTTTGTCAGTGGCGACGTTCTATGATGTGGAAAGCAAAAGCTTATCAGATTCTCCCTCAAGTTGTCACAGATTACCCTAAATACCGTTGGTTGTTTATCACTCTGACGGTAAGAAATTGCAACATTGAAGAACTCAGAGAAACCTTAGATGAAATAAACAAAGCCTTTAAACGTTTGTCCGAGTTAAAAGCATGGCCAGCTAAAGGTTGGGTAAAGTCTATAGAAGTCACCAAAGGTAAATATGGAATATCAGCACATCCACATATACACCTATTAGCGATGGTACAGCCTTCATATTTCAGTCATGGCTATATTGCTCAAGCTAAATGGGTATCATTATGGCAGCAGTGTTTAAGGGTGAATTATCAGCCAGTAGTTGATGTGAGAGCGATCGCAAAACACCATGATCCAAAGGTGCTAATTCCTGAAATTCTGAAATATCAGGTAAAAGAGTCTGATTTATTGGATGATAGAGAATGGTTTCTGGAGTTAACCCGTCAACTACACAAAACTAGAGCGATCGCAGTTGGGGGAGTTCTCAGACATTATATGCGAGAATTAGAGGAGAAAAATCAAGACCTCATTGGTGACAGTGAAGAGACGGATGAGGTTAAAGATAATAGTTTATATTTTGGATGGAATAGAAGATTACATAAGTACATAGTAGAGGGATAACTAAGATTAGTCGTCATAGTCACTATCGGGTAAATGCGGAGGTTTCAGCCCTTTAAAAAATGTAGCTGCTTTTCTCAGAAGATACAAAGTATAAGCTGCAAACTTGGGATTAGGATATTGACAAGCAAGACGAAAATACAGAGAAACAGGTGCAAGAAACCAAATACGTTTAGAACCATCCATATAAACGTATTCATCAAGTATATGAAGTAAGGGAAGTAAAGAAATAACAGAAGAATGGGAAACAAAAGAATGATGAATATAAATGCGTCCAATTGGAATACCTCTGAAATTTCGATGAGAGATAGAAATAGAAAAAGAAATCATTGAAACACCTCAAATGAAATAGATGATTTTGAAACTAGAATCCTTCATCACTAATCAGGCGAAAGCCTATGTAGATTAATGAGAAAACAAAGAATATACAAGAAACAAATTTGCGCGTAGCGCACATAAAAACATATTTGTCTTTCAGATTGAGATTAATGACAAAGTAAAAAACTCCCAATTACATAGTGTTGTAGTAAATGGGAGTTTAAAATAGCCTTCACTTGAAACTAATAAATATCTTCTTATCTGTTAGAATAGTAAATAATCAAGTTAACCGCAAAGTAATGATTAAATTACAAGAATTGCAAGAACAGGTATTAGAATTACCAATCAAAGAACGCTGGACTCTTGTGCAAACCTTACTAGCATCAATTCAACAAGAAACACTATCTTCTATTCCTCCTCAACCCACCCTAGAAACCTTATCTGAACTTGATCCCTGGACACAAAGCTTAATAGGTGTAATTCGCTTAGAATCAGAAAATCCAGAGGAAAGTTATGTTAATTACCTAGAGGAGAAATATAGTTGAAAAAAGTATTATTTGACAGCGATGTTTTGCTGGATATTTTAGCACAGCGTCAACCGTTTGTTTTTGCCTCAGCACAAGCATTAAATACGGTAATGAAAAAACAGGTACAAGGCTTTGTTTCAGGACACGCTGTCACCAATATTTTCTATATTTTACGTCGCCAAATTGGTAGCGAAGCAGCACGTAAATTAATAGAAAATTTATTGCAAAATATTCAAATTGCCAGCGTTACAGATGAAGTAATTCATCAAGCTTTAAAAAGTCCAATTAAAGATTTTGAAGATGCGGTGACAAGTGCAGCAGCAATGTCCGCAGGTTTAGAAATAATCGTAACACGAAATAAGTCCGATTTTGTAGAGTCTTCAATACAGGCAATGTTGCCAGAAGAGTTATTGAAAATGCTTTGAAAAGTAAGAATGACGTAGACAATTAAAGGAGGCAGGAGGAATACTACCTTCTACCTTCCTCGGTAAGTCTGTGAAAGTTACTTTTCTATTGCTTCATTAATCCAGTTTTGCAAAGTATTTACAACTTCCTCAATGGCAATTTCTTGTGATTCTTTAGTTGCCCGTTTAACTACTTCCACTTTACCATTAGCGATCGCTCGACCGGTGACAATTCTAAAGGGAATACCGATTAAATCAGCATCTTTGAATTTAACACCTGCGCGTTCATCTCTGTCATCTAATAAAGTTTCTACACCTGCTTTGTTGAGTTCGGTGTAAAGTTTTTCGGCCACTTCGATTTGTTGAGCATCTTTAATGTTAGGAATTGTAACTATGGCGTGATATGGTGCGATCGCTACTGGCCAAATTATCCCATCTTTATCATAGGATTGTTCTACGGCTGATTGTGCTAAACGAGACACACCCACACCGTAACAACCCATAACTAAAGGCTTTTCTTCCCCTTGTTCGTTGGTATAAGTTGCACTCATCGCTTGAGAGTATTTTGTACCGAGTTGGAAAATGTGACCAGCTTCTATACCTCTAGCTGTTTGTAGGGTTTGGGTTGAGTCATGCAAAGAGCGATCGCCTGGTCTAGCCTTACGAATATCTACGGTTAATAATGGTAACTTAAACTGCTCACCCCAATTTGCCCCCACAACATGAAAACCGCTTTCATTTGCACCAGTAACAAAGTTCTTTAACTCTACCGCAGTTTGATCAACCAACCGCACAAATTGAGAATTTATTTGTTTACTACCCGCAATATAATCATCACTCAGATCCGGTGCAATATAACCTAAAGGTAAAGATTTTGCTGCCCAAGTTGCAATTATTTCATTAGTAGGAACAGTCAAAGAAATAATAGTTTTAGCACCAAATTGATCAGCTAATTTAGTTAATTCATTTTGTAATTTAACTTCATTAATTTCCTGATCACCGCGAATATTGATCAACACCAAAACTGTTAAACCATTATCATAAGCAGTTTGATATAAAACATTTTTCACAACTTGACTAGGAGAACATTTCAAGAAATTACAAAGTTTTTCAATTGTATCAGTTCCCGGAGTTTCCCGTTTTTCAAAACTTGTAAAAGGTGAAGTCTCTGCATCTGCTGGTAAAGAAACCGCCTTTTCTACGTTTGCTGCATATTTACCATCTTCAGTGTAAAGAACTTCATCTTCTCCCGCATCTGCTAACACCATAAACTCTGTTGAACCAGAACCACCAATAGCCCCAGAGTCAGCTTCCACAGCGCGAAAAGCCAAACCAGAACGCCGCAACATATTACTGTAAGCAGTATACATATCCTGGTAAGTTTTTTTTAAACTTTCCTCATCAGCATGGAAAGAATAACCATCTTTCATAATAAATTCTCGCCCACGCATTAAACCAAAACGGGGACGAATTTCATCACGAAATTTAGTTTGGAGTTGATATAAATGTAGAGGTAATTGACGATATGAACGAATCATATCACGGGCAACAGTTGTAATTACTTCCTCATGAGTTGGTCCAAGTCCCAACTGTTGTTCCCTTCTATCCACCAGGGAAAACATAATTCCCTCAGCCTTAGTATAAGTATCCCATCTTCCCGACTCTTGCCATAACTCAGCCGGTTGTAATTGAGGTAATAAACATTCTTGTGCGCCAGTCGCATTCATTTCTTCCCGGACAATTTGGGAAACCTTTTGCAAAACCCGCCACATTAGAGGAAGATAAGCATAAATTCCCCCACCAATACGACGAATATAACCAGCACGCAACAATAATTTATGGCTAGGAATTTCCGCATCAGCCGGATCATCCCGTAGTGTAACAAATAGCATTTGTGATAATCGCATTGTTTTTTCCTTTCTTTGCTAATTAATGAAGATTAACCTTTGTTAACTATCAACTGTCACCTGTCACCTGTCACCTGCTATAACTTGAGGAGATAACTACCTTATTGGAAGCAATGTATCAAGCGCAACCACCTTTAGAATTTATTCCGCCAGCTTTTAACCCTTTGTTGTTAAAATTGGCACATTTAGTCCTACCAAGCTGGATACGTTGGCAAACGCCTATTAGTAATATTCAGGCAGACAACGTTAAAGTTTTAGCGGATTGTTATCAGCGATTTCAGGATGGTAAAATCCGGTTTATGATGGCCTTTCGTCATCCTCAGACAACAGATCCTTTGTGTTTAACCTATTTATTTTCCCAAATCTTGCCTAAAGTAGCACGAGTTGAGAGTAAACAGCTAGAATATCCGCTTCATGCTCATTTTATCTATGATCGGGGCATTCCTCTCTGGGCTGGTTCTCATGTAGGTTGGATAATTTCCCACTTGGGAGGAACTCCCATTCAACGGGGTAAAGCAGACTGGACTGGGTTGCGTTCAGCGCGAGATTTGTATCTTAATGGTGAGTTTCCCATGGCTGCTGCCCCAGAAGGTTCTACAAATGGTTTATCCGAGATTATCAGTCCCTTAGAACCCGGTATTGCACAGATGGGGTTTTGGTGTGCGGAAGATTTACAAAAAGGCGGCAGAGATGAGGAAGTTTTAATTTTACCAATTGGCATTAAATATAGTTATATCAATGAACCTTGGGATAACATAGCAAATTTATTAACTGAATTAGAAGCAGCCAGTGGTTTATCTGTAAATCAAGAGAAAACAGAGTCCGCTTTTAATAGTCTTTATCCTCGTTTATTAGGTTTAGCAGAACATTTATTATCGGTAATGGAACAGTTTTATACTAAATTTTATCATCAAAAATTACCAGATGAAAAGATTACCAATAAAAAAATTACTGATCGCAATCAAGCTTTAGCTTATCGGTTACAATCTGTAATGAATGTAGCCTTATTTATTGCCGAACAATATTTTGATTTACCCTCTAGAGGCAATTGGAATGATAGATGCAGAAGAGTAGAACAATCTGGTTGGAATTATATCTTTAGAGAAGATTTTAAAGATATTAAAACATTATCACCCATTGATAAAAGTTTAGGGGATAGAGTCGCCGAAGAGGCTTATGTGCGGATGTGGCACATGAGGTTAGTTGAAGATTTTGTTGCTGTTTCTGGGATGTATATTCGGGAAAACCCCACCTTAGAAAGATTTGCCGAAACAACGTTACTTTTATGGGATTTAGTGAATAAAATCAAGGGAAATTCTCCTGTAAATCGTCCACAATTAGGTAAGCAGCAAGTCAGGATAACTATAGGTGAACCAATTTCGATTTCTGAACGTTATCCAAATTATAAAAGTAGTCGAGTTGCTGCTAGACAAGCTGTGGCTGAGTTAACAACAGATTTACAGCAGGTGTTGGAGGGGTTAATATCTGAAAAAATGTTTTGACATACTGGGGTTATTAGCTAAAGTAATAATATTGGTCAATACTACTCGGTTAAAATTAAAAAATTCTGATAGTAGGTTGGGTTGACGTAAGGAAACCCAACATTATCCAGGACTTACACAAAATATCTCTGAGAGGATGTTTGAAAAGTTTTTCCGGTATAAATATAATGAATCAAAAACTCTAATTCATTCTGACAAAGATAAATCACCACCTATAAGTTAATAATCATCAATCTTCAATTGATTACAAATATCTAAGTAAATAACATGAAAGTTCAGAAACTGACCAACATAATATTAATCAGCACATTGATTTTCACACCAATAGTTTATCAGACTATTCATATATCTAAAACCACAGCACAAACCAACTCAAAGAATACTAGACAAAACACTTCTGAGTTTACAACCTATATTTTAAATAGAATTATTTCCATTACCTACCCATCAAAATGGCTATTTTTCAAAGCTGACGGTAATTATATATACCTAACTAATCGTCAACCTAAACTTGCAGTTCCTTGGCCTTATGACTTCATCAAAACAGATATCACGATTGAAGAAGCTGCTTTACAAAGTAAATTAGGCGATTATACCAATACTTCTCTTGGTATGGAGAAAGATATTTTAAAAGTTGAAAAAATGAGAATTAATAACCGAGATGCTTACAGAATTTGGTCAACAGATGGTGAAACAAATATTATTTCTACTCTAGTTTATGTTTCTGCAAACAGAACCGCCAGCGTCAATACTTTCCATAATCCAAGTAACACTAAAATTTTGCCAACAGTCTATAGAATTCATAATTCTTTGAACGTGCTAAGATAAGTAGATATATGACGGCAAAGAACCCAAATTACACAAAATAAAAATATTGCGATCGCCCTAGACATCTAGTGAAAATTGAATGTGCGTTTACTAGAACCTTTGTAGAGACGTTCCATGGAACGTCTCTACAATAACGTGAGTCTCCAACGGAGACTCACGTTACATTATTTTCTGGAGATGTCTATTGAGCAAACCTCCCGTTTCCTGCTCCCCTAATTAATCCAACTGTCGAGCTACTAAACGGGCAAATAACCCATCTTCCTTGATCAATTGATCATAGTTGCCTACCTGCATAACCCGCCCTGCTTCCACTACATAAATTCGATCTGCATTGCGAATGGTACTGAGACGGTGAGCAACTACAATTCGAGTTGCATTCATTTGGTCTAAACTGGCAGTAACAATAGCTTGAGTTTGGTTATCCAGAGCGCTTGTGGCCTCATCCATTAACAAAATTTTGGGTTTTAAAACTAGAGAACGGGCAATTAAAAGTCTTTGTCTTTGTCCACCAGAAAGATTAGTACCACCTTCACTAACTACCGTGTGCATACCCATCGGCATATTTTTAATATCTGCATCAAATCCTGCCATCCGGGCTGCTTCCCAAGCTTCATCTAGGGTAATTAAAGCCCCAGAGGCTATGGTGTCAAAAAGTGGAGCAGAAGAAATACGGACATTTTGCAGCACCACACCCAACTGTCGGCGGACTGGTTGCACATCTAGACCAGCTAGATCCTGTCCATCATAATAAACGGTGCCACTTAAAGGAGTCTCAAAACCCAGTAATAAGCGAAATACGGTAGATTTGCCGCTACCACTGGGGCCAACGATGGCCACAAATTCTCCTGGTTCAGCATGAATGCTGACATCATCTAGGGTCAGGGGTCCATCTTCCCGATAGCGAAAAGTAACGTGTTCTAAAGCAATACGCCCTGTTAACCTACCTGGATCTGCTTTGCTGGGATCAGATTCCTGTTCTGACTGTAAAATCGGTCTAGCTCTTTCCCAGAGGGGAATGATTTCCAAAATCTCACTCAAAGTGTTACTTAAATCTGTTGCACCATTAATAAAAACACTGAAAGCAGAATTAAATGCTAGAAATGTTCCGGCTGAAAGTCCACCGGCTGTTCTTTGTGAAGCTGCTAATTCAATAAAGAAAATAGCAAACCAAAATACCAAAATAGAACTAATAGTCCCTAGAGCTTCATTAAAGACAGTAAGACTATTTTCCACCCGTTTCGAGCCTGATAATAATTTGCTGCGTTCACTATATTTTTTTGCCCAAGCTGCAAATGCCCGTTCTTCGGCGGCTGCTACTCGTAGTTTAGAGACACCTTGAATGAGTTCTACTGTTAGTCCATTAATATCACCATCTAATGCTTCTTCCTTGCGTCTTTTAGCGACAATGATCTGGCTGGAAATTATGGTGACGATCATCACTAAAAGAGCCAGACCTAATCCTACTAAAGCTAGTTGCCAGCTATAAGCGAACATCAATATTAAGTTCAGAAGCGCAAATAAGCTACTTAAAAGGGTGCGTTGGGTAGAACCACTCAGTTGTTCTCTGATTTGCCGAACTACCAGTAAGCGATTGACTAAATCCCCAGAGGAATATTCACGAAAAAAGGTTGGGCTTAATTTGAGGATACGATCCCAAACTGCTGGTTGTAGAGAGGCATCAGCCGCACTTTCTACCCGTAAAGTGAGAATTTGTTGCGCTAGTTGAAAAATCGCTTGTCCAAAAGCAGCACCAAACAGAGCTAATCCTAGTTGTAATAGTAAAGATAAATTGCTGTCAGGAATGGCATCATTAATCAAAATTGCTGTTGCTTGGGGAGTCACCATACCCAGCAAAGAAGCCAAAACACCAAGTATGATGATGCCAATAATGCCTTTTTCATAACCCTTGATGCCAAAAAAGAAAATTTCTAAGGCATTGCTGACAAATGGGGGTAGGGGACGGTAAAAAGAATAGGCTTCTGGGCTGAGATTAGCATTCACTTCAGCATCCACAGGTTTCCGGGTGAGAGTTTCCGGATCAAACAAGACATAGCGATTCTTTTCATCCAGTAATAGGGCTACTGGCTGGCTATTTTTGGTATATCCCAATAAAACCCCATGTTCTTCCTGCCACCAATTGCTGGTGAGGATGACGCGACGGGTACGGCATTGGGAGGCACGGGCGATAACTTCGACAGGATCTTTGACGCGCTCAAAGTCTTCTGACTGAGCGGGAGGACGAATATCAATTCCCATTGCCCTACCCACTGCACCGGCAGCCATTAGTAAATGAGTATCTTGGGGGATAAACTCTTCAGTTTGTGGTTGTAATACGGCGGCAAGTTCGGTCATGGAACTTTCGATCATCCGCCGATTGATTTCCTGTCTTTCTTGGAATCGCCGAAATTCTGCTTCTATTTGCTCCAGCAGGAGAATGTTGAAGTAGTAGAAAAAGAAAGCATGGAATTGGGAAATACTTGTTGGCAGATTTTCTAAGGTTTCTGGTTCTGATGTGGCGATTTTTTTTACTTCTACAGGATTTTCTGCTTCTAGCCAAGTTCCCGCTATTAGAGGTATGGGTGGAGATTTAGGGTCTAATTTGAGTTCGGGTATACCACGCCAATGGGTTGTTCCTGTTTGTATCTTAATCCAGGCAATACTTCCAGAACTCTCATCAAAGGTAGAAATCCGAGGTGGGATCAGGGTTTGTTCTTTGAGTAATGAGGTGTAGGTTTGATCTGCCAAGATGGTATCTTTGGGGGCGGTGGCTGGGGTTAACTGTTCATTTAACCATGTTCCTAAATGAGAGAGCCATCCTTCTAGTAAGGCGATCGCAAAGCTCTCCTGCAAGCAGTTCGCCTGTTGATAGGGAAGCGCTGCTGCAAGCAGTTCACCATCTTTAATTCCTTCTAGCAACTCCTCCCAAGTCAATTCTAGTAATTCGGTTTCTTCGAGCGCTACTGCTAAAATCCCTCGATACTCATTTTCTGTTGTAGTTGGTGCTAAAGCAGAACCAAACAAACTTTCCCCAGCACCAATATTAAATAAAAATCGCCGATTACCTTTGACTTGGCCATTCTCAACTAAGATGCTATGCAACACCAAAGAACCAGATTTTACTAACCATATCTTCTCAGGATTATCTAAAAGTAAGGGTTCATTACCTTTGATAATGCGTTCTATTTGAGTAATAGTCATAATAAGTAGTTGTGCAAAATAAATTTCATATTGAGGGGCAAGAGACAGGGGGCAATAGGTAATGGTAAAAACCTGGGGATAATTAGGTTTAAAGGATCAATCATGTCCCAATCATCCTGGCTACAGCGACAACAGGTGACAGACTACTAAACTTCTGCCTTTAAGCAGTCTTTTCTTGAGTACCAATTAATCGGGTATAGAATCCAGGCTTGCTGCGTAATTGGTCGTGTGTACCCCTCTGTACAACTTTTCCACGAGATAAAACGATAATTTCATCGCAATCACGAATTGTACTTAAACGGTGAGCAACAACAACGCAAGAACAACCTCGTCGCCGCAGATTTCTATCAATAATTAATTCTGTTTCTGCATCTAGAGCGCTCGTAGCTTCATCAAGTACCAATACAGAAGGATTTCTTACTAAAGCCCTGGCAATTTCTAAGCGTTGGCGCTGTCCACCACTTAAATTCATACCGCCTTCGGTGAGTTGGCTATTATAACCCCCTGGCATATTCAAAATTAGATCATGGATTGCCGCATCTTCACAGGCTCTAATCATGTCTTCATCGGGTACGGTAGGATCCCACAAAGTCAGATTTTCTCGGACAGTACCTGCAAATAGAAAGATTTCTTGCTCTACCATAGCCAGAGAATTAGCCAAAACTGGGCGGGGAATCTCTTCTCTAGGAATACCATCTAAGAGGATTTTTCCTGACCAGGATTGATATAGTCCTGTTAACAATTTGGCTACCGTAGATTTACCCGAACCGCTACCACCTACTAAAGCCACTCTTTGGCCTGGTTTCAAGGTGAAGCTTAAATCTTTAATCAAGGGGTCATCTAGGCGACTGTAACCAAAAGAAAGATTCTCTAACTGAATATATCCTTGCAATTTAAAGGAATCTTGGTTGTAGCTAGTCCATTGGGGATTGGTAGCTTCTACTTGTCTTTCTGCTTCTGGATCAATGGGATTTTCTAATACGTCATCGAGGCGATTTAAGTCCGCTTCCAAATCCTGTAAGGTGCTGCCAAAATTTACTAAGTCATTGACAGGATTGAGAAATTCCTGGGTTAATGATTGATAAGCAACCAGAGCGCCAATACTCAAGCTTCCCTGCATAACTCGCAACCCACCCACAACTAAAATAGAAGTCACCGCCAGGGAAGTTAAAACTGTTGGTAATGTTCCCAATAATCGAGTTGGTAATCCTAATTCCTGCTGGGCATTGATAGTTTTGGTGTAATACCCGACAAATTGGGCAAATAAGTCTCCTTCTAAACCACTGGCTTTGACAGTTTCGATACTTTGAATCCCACTAATAGCAACACCCCCAACTTTTCCTGTTTCTTGAGATAGGCGAATATTCGCGTCAACTCGATTCCGAGACAGGGATTGTAAAGCGACAAAATTAGCAGCAGCAAAGAGAACAGCTATTAAAGTTAATAGGGGATCATAAAACAACATAATCACGGCATAAAAAACCATCATCATCGAATCAATAACAGTGGTTGCTAACCGCCCCGATAAAACTTCTGCAACTTGATTATTGAGTTCCGCTCGACTACTGATTTCACCCGCAAACCGTTGAGCATAAAATGCTATTGGCAGTCTAATAGTATGCCAGATGAATTGTCCAGACATAGATACTGACAGTTTCACCAATAACTTGCGTAGATAGTCCAGCCGTATCCGAGCTAATAAACCCCTCATTAAGGCTAACAGCACCATACCCATTAGCATGGGACGCAGCCATTCAGTCCGATTTTCTACTAAAATTTCATCTATAAACACCTGCATAAATGCTGGAAGTGCTAATCTAGGAATTGTTAATATCAATCCCGCAACTAGGCAAAATATCAACGCTTGGCGGGAACTTGCCAACCTGGATTTCATGGCATTAATAATGCCCTTTTTTTTCCCTCCTTTCTGAAAATCTGTCCCAGGTTCTGTCACTAAAACCACACCTGTAAAAGCTTGATCAAATTCATCAAATGTGACCTTTCTAGGACCTGTTCCTGGGTCATTCAGATAGACTGTTTTACCGGCAAATCCTTCTACTACTACAAAGTGGTTAAAGTTCCAAAAAACGATGAAAGGCGGTGTAATTTCCTGCACCTCTTCTAAGGACTTTTTAAATCCTTTGGCGTTTAAACCATATAATCTCGCTGCTTTAAGAACGTTAGAAGCTTTACTCCCATCTCTGGATACACCACATTCCCGCCGCAATTCTGTTAAGGGAACTATGCGACCATGATAGGCCAAGATAATACCGAGTGCTGCTGCCCCACATTCTACGGACTCCATTTGTAATATTGTCGGAGTTCGCACACGACCGCGATCTTTTGGGGCGATAAAGTTAGCCATCAGTCCTGTAGACATAATTTCTTAGTAAATTTGTTTAATAGGTAATGGGTAATGGGTAATTGGTAATTGGTATGGAACTTAAAAAATAATCCAAAATCCAAAATCCAAAATAAAAAACTCTTGTCTTTTACCTAATAAATCCCTGTCATTGATTTAAAGATGGGTATGACATAAGCTATGGGTGCAATTTCTCCTACTTTGACCCGTACCTGGACAGTAGTACCGGATGAAAGTTGAATATCTGGACCTTGGGAAGATGACCATTGATAGCCACTTTTAGTATCACCAGGTTTTAATTCAGCAAAGACTTGGATGGGAGACCTAGAACCGCCTGAGGCCGCACCTTCGGCTAAACTTTCAGCGAGATTTTGGTTACCAATTATTGTTGACATATCTTGGACTGTGACTGGGAAAGATGTCACTGTTTCGACATTTCCGAGAATGCCACCAAATCGTTCTCGTTTAACTAGACTGGGGGTGACTTGTACTTCCATTCCTGGTTTAATTTGTTTGCCATCTTTATCAGCAAAATACATGACGCTCATGAGTTTGGCCTCTGTACCTTGGGCGTTAACTGCTCCTAAACGAGATCCACTAGATACTATCTGTCCTGGGACTACGGATAGTTCGATAACTTTGCCATCATAATCACTGATAATTTGGCTTTTTAATTCTAGTTCCCTTTCTAATTGGGCAATTCTTCTTCTTACGTCTTGAATATTGTTGGTTCTATTAATTTGAGCTTCTAGTTCTTCCTGAGCTAGTTTAGTTAATTGACTGTTAACGTCTTGAAGTTTGGTTTTGATTTCATCTAAGGTGTTTAAACTTTGGCGATATTGTCTTTCTGTATCAACTTCTTGAACTTGAATTTCTTGGAGTTTGGCGTTAAGTTCGTTGGTTTGATTTTGACTGTCTAAATATTGTCTTTCTGTGTTGACTTGTTCTAAGTCTAATTGTTTTTGTTGAGCTTCAAGGTCGGATAGTTGGGCTAGACTGTCGAAATATTCTCTTTGAGCGCCTAACATCACATCAGCACTAACTATTTTTTCTGCATATAATTTTCGCCGTGCTTCTAGTTGTTCTTGTAGTTGAGGTAGTAGTTTACGAATCTGTTCGATGCGTTCGTTTAGACCTGCTCTTTTTTTTGTAATAGAATCTATACTGCGTTGCCGAAAACTTGGTAAAAGTTTGTTGTCGTTAATTAGTCTTTTTTGAATGGCTATACGATTTTGTGTGAGTAATTTGAGATTTTTCTGGCGTAGTTTGGGCATGATAGATTCTCGATCTAAACTGCTTTGTAGGTTAGTTTGCTGTTTAGCGAGATTTGCTCTTTCTGAGATGAGTCGTTTTTTTAATAAGGAGTTACTGTCTTGCGCTTGGGATAAAAATTCTCTGAGTTTTTTACGTTCTTGTTGAAGTTGTTGCTCTAAGGATGGTTGGCTAATAATACCAATTACATCTCCTTTTTTGATGTTATCTCCCGATTTGATTTTTAGTTTTACGACTGTACCATCACTGGGGGCTTGGATTTGGACGACACCACGAGGATAGAGTAATACTCCTTGTCCAGAAACTGTGATTGGTAGGCGACCAAGAACGCTCCAAATGGCTGTTATAGCTACTAAAGATCCCAATCCGGCTAGAGGTAGCCAGGCTCTAGGATCTACTACATTCATCAGTTGGTCAAGGCGTTCTGGTGAAGATAACCGTTCTAATGCTTCTTCACGAAATAGTTTTTTGGATGAGTCTGACATAATAATTTCAGCTACCTGTTGTTGACGTGATTTGTAAAAACTAACTGACTTTCAATCGTTTCAACATCCAGTCAAATCTTGCACCGCCAAGGGTGATGTTATCCATAACATCAAGATCAATTTCATCGTCATATTTTGTGGATATGCCGAGACTTTGCCCCCTTTGATAGCGACTGCGCCCGTATCCTAAACGGCTGATCAGTCCTTGCCATCTGCCGGAAAGTAGCATGGCCACAACACGGTAAAAGCGAGCAGCAGTACCAATATCCTGTTGTAGTTTGACTAAAAGTTGTGGGGCAGAAATTCGCAGTAAAATAGAATTTTCTAAAGCTTTTAAGGTACAGGAGGAGACGGGGTTATCTAAGGTGACGGTTTCTTGGAGAATTTCCCCTTGATAGAGGCGCATGATTTCTCTTTCTAGGGAGTCATCTGTGGAGTCGTTCTCTTCTAAAGCTCCAAACAGGCTCAAAAGCCGATTAGATTGTTGTTCTTTGACTAGGACTGCTATGCCACCTTGAAGGATAATATAAATATCTTCGATTTGTTGACCATTGCGAATGAGAACTTTTTCGGCGGATATTTGTTCTAATCTGCCTACCTTTAGCATCCAATCAACGTCGCTGTCACTGAGTTCGCCAAAGATCAGTGGTACGTCCTGTAGGGGTGGGATTTGACCTTTTTGATGTTTCAAAAAGTGTTGGATCAGTCTTGCAAATCTATCTGCCAGTAAGACGGCAATGCCTCGATAAAATCTAGAGGCAAAAGCCCAATCTTCTTGTAGTTGATCTTGAAGTAGTTCATAGGGAATGGCCAGGACAGATGAATTTTCTGTGGCTTTGACTGTCATGGCGGCGGGGGTGAGTTCGATAACGGGCATTTTACCTATGACTTCTCCTGGAGAGAAGCGGGCGATTTCTTGTTCTAAGTCTTGATCTTCTTCTAGGGCTGCGAAAATGTTTCCTAGTCTACCGCCTTGGTTTTGACTAATACTGGCTGTGAGTTCGCCGCTAATGAGAAGATAGAAAAAATCAGGCGATCGCATTTGTTCAATTAATACTTCTCCTGACCTAATATTTTCCTGGTTGCCGTTTTGTTTTAACCATTGAATATCACTATTACTTAGATGTTTGAGAAAATTATCTATCATAATTTCACCTATTTTGTTGGAAGTTTCTCAACTGGTTGCTCTCATTTATTGATATTTAATTGAGAGTTAATAATCTGTTTCTATGTTCTTTTAGGGCTGTTTCTAGCAGATATACCCCCTGTTCTGAAGCTAGTTCTTCTAATCTGAATGTTGTTAAAGCTATGAATATTGCTGTTTCTGCTGCTTCTGTTCTTTGGGAATGATCAATTTTCTGATCAAACTTTTCGAGATTTTCGGCTGCTGTTTTGACTAGCTTTTGTAAAATTTTAAATGCTCCTGGTGATAGTTCTGGTTGTCCTCGATAATTCTCTAATCTCCCCCCTTGACGATAATTAGGAAAAGCCTCTAAACCAAGAAAATGTAAAAACCAGTCGGCTCGATAATTACCAATGGCTTTGACTATACCGCGATAATCTGCGATTAATTCATCGAGGATGTTATTTCGCATTGAGCCAAACCAACGCCGAGTAACATAATGGGTACATTCATGCTCTAGACGGATTTTAAAAGATAGTTCCAGCCATTTTTGTTGTTCTAGACCTAATTCATTGGCGGTAACATTACTATATACTCCTTGGCTTAGTAAGATAAACCGATCTCTATAGAGTTCTGGATGCTGTGTTAATCTTTGAAATTCGGATGCCCAATTTCTTTGATGATTTTGATTTTCTGCCAGCCATTTTTCTTTATATTGACGAACTCGATGCCAGTTATTATATCCTTGGACGATACAAGCTCCCATGGTATCTGGAATTGGGTCAGGTTCGTTTCTTTTGGTTAATGCTTGGACTAAAGTAACAAAATCTTGTCGGTTAGGGATAACTAATACAGGAATTCCACCAGCTAGGGTTTGATAAATATACAGTTGCAGTTGTTCTGGTTGCTGTAAAACCAGACCAGTAGCACTTTTGATTTCTTGAACAGATTTCCCTTTACGAGTGGCATCACGATAGTCGGCTGTTTCGCTGATGCCGGCTATGATGGGAAATTGTAACTGCACTAGGTAATTTTGCAGAGTTACATAAACCCCAAAGGTTCCCGCATCTTGAGCATATTTCTCCCAGGTAGCAAGATAGGGTTCTGACTGCGGGTGGTGCAGTTGTTCTAGCATGGTAGGAGAGAAAGCATTGTGATTGTAGGTCAGTAATTCTTCAATTTCTGACTCCGTTGCTCCATAAGCTATCAAAGTATTAACACACACCTGTAAAGAATTCATTGCTACACTGGAAGTTAATAAAGGTATATTATAGGACTAATTTGAGCTAGGATAGTGGAAAAGAATGTTAAACAATCAATAGTACGGCTTTGGGAAAATAAACAGACTATTTCAAATTTTTGAAAGGCTCGTACTGTGTTGGTTTTGACTTTTGAATTTTGGCTTTTGACTTTAGCGAAGCGATACTAGGAATTGGGTAAAAGCTGGGAAATGACATAGGCTGTATTTTCCAATTACGACTGACCTCTAATTGATAATTTTATTTCTCTTTTAAAATGTCAGGCAACCATAATAAGATAAGCATTACTAAGCATACTACTACTAAGCCAATGCTATATCTGACTGCTTCTCCAACATCAAAGGATTGCTGTATTAGATAGGGTGTTATTAACATAAGAAATTGGGGTAGTATATGACTAAGAAATCAGGATGCAATTGGTGGAAGTTAGAGGGTGTTTGAATATTTTTTAAATTTTGTTTTGTATGAGTGAGATATTCCTAATTCCTTCTTTAAATAGAATACCAGAGATGGTGAACGGCGTAATGAAAATTTACATTACGCTAAATCCAGATGATCATAAGTAGTTTGGGAAAATAAATTAGGGCTTGCTGAATAAATGTGAAAATTTTACAGGTAAAGGGTATGAGACATTCTCAGGTTAAAAAAGTGCAAGATAAGCAGTTATGAAAAATAAATTTCATATTGAGGAAAGGTGACAGACAAGAAATAGAGATATTTCTCCTGTTTTCTCAAATGTTTAATTAATTGTTCATAAGCACTTATTAAGAAGTGGGAAGTTAAAAACCTTGCACTTAATTTCTACAGAAATGAAAAATTGCTCCCGTTGAACTCTGGAAACTGTCACCTGTCATCACGAAAATAGTTTTTCAACCAGGCGTAGGATTTAAATAGTGGGTTAGGATCATCAATCTATTGATTTGTTTGATGAGGATAGAAATTTTTCTTGCTCCTAGGTGAGTCCTTGAATTGTCATCCTAGGAAGTAATAAATTATGGTTTGTGATTATGGCTTTTCTATAGGCTCGGATTCTAAACTGCTGATGGGTTGTTGGGCTATAGCTTCTAATCCTACTGATTTAAATAGGTCAGACCAATCACGCAATAAACTCAAATCTTTGGGATTTGCTGCGCGTAAATCAGCTAAGGTTTTGAGGGTATCATTCCAATAGCCATTCTCAGCATAAATCACTACTCTCTCTCTGGGGTTGTCTGTCTGTAACTGTTTAGTAATTTCTTCACTGGGTGCTACTCGTTGTATCCAACC
Organism: Cuspidothrix sp.; assembly: GCA_046080565.1. Lineage (GTDB taxonomy): Bacteria > Cyanobacteriota > Cyanobacteriia > Cyanobacteriales > Nostocaceae > Cuspidothrix. The sequence goes on from JBJTUF010000252.1 coordinate 19,756, forward strand.
TCTGGTAATCATATCTCCACTGCGATCGCCATGGATAGGATCACACATGAGCGCAAACTGCCAAAGATATTTTTTGCCAATTTCTAATCCGGGAAAATCTTGTTCTAGTGTGTAATTAATAATGCCTTTGTTATTGGTCAGGCGTAATTTTTTATTGAGGAGTATTTGCTGGCCTGTTTCATCATAAAGCAAGAATTCTGCTTGATTTGTGGATGTTTCTGGTACGCTGATAAAGAATGTTGGGCGATCGCTCAAAGTTAATTCAATCGGTACTTCTGTTTTTGGCATCTGCGCAGGTTTTGGTGGTAAAACCGCCTTGATGTTCTCTTCAGCACAACTTCCTCTTGCTGCTCCTGCTTCCAAATTCCCAGAAGCTCTAATACCTGGGACTTTAAATTTTAACAGGGAACGACGACGTTGTAATAATTTTTGTGTTGTTCTCTGGGGCGCTGGTTGGGAAACTTGGGGATTTACCGGTTGAGCTACAGCGACTACACTGGGGAATATCATCTGTGTCCATACAGTTAAGCTCGCTGTAATTAAGGGTAAGGATTTTCTTAGCATAATTTTGACAAAAATAAATAGGTGTTTGCAGATAACAGAGGAATGTTAAATTGGCAGTCTCTACAAATTGTTTTGTATTTAATGACTCTTGCTGCTAAATGAAAGTTGCAGACTCGTAACCAAGATTTAAAATCAAGATATTTGATCAGATTTCCGAATATAGAACTCTAAAAACCATAATCTTTATTCAGCAATGTAATAAAACTTGAGAAAAATACCTTCAGTGCCTTTCCTCTCTCTAGGCAATTAATTTAGCATGAACATGAGCCGATTTTGAATTATAGGATTCCTCAAGAATAGGACTTACGCAAGTGTCACACTAAAAATCTGTTGTAGGGTGCGTCAGACTGTATAAATCCTGCAAATAAACAGATTTTTGATAGCTGACGCACCCTACCAATGTGCCAGTTGCGTAAGTCCTGAAGAAATTCAATCATCAAAGGGGAGGATTATAGAGCCAAATTTGTAACAAGTTGTTTAATTTTATTAAAAATTCAAAACATTTCTGTAATTACCCTAGAAATCATTCATGATTTTTGCACAATAGAGGGTAGGCATATACCCTAAAATATACACACTGTAGACAATCGCAAATCTACGGATATTTTAGCAATAAAATAGGATTCTCTATAAACTATTTGTGTGTTTTTTTTTGAAGGAGGCAGAAGGCAGGGGAGAGGAAGCAGGAGGTATGGGATTGACTCTCTCCTGATTTGAAGGCACTCTCAAAGATGCTGTGGGGATATTAAACTAAATGTTAAATTTAACAATTACTTCATTCACTAGATAGAACTACATTCCTTTCCTGGAATCTGACCCAGCTATAGTCTGCTTCTAGGAAATATTTCAGACTAACTAGACGAAGTGAGATTCATCTCTAGTTCATATCAGAGGAGGTAACAAGCAAATGGTAGGTTCAGAATCACAACAGCGTAGTTTATCAGCAGATCTCTGGAGTCTGGCTAGTAGTGTAGTGCTTTCCAGTGTGGTGATCACAGGATTGATTGTGGGATTGAGATCCCAGGGAAAACTGGAAGGTCTGGAATTAGGTGCGTTTGATTATATGATGCGATCGCGCGCCGATGAAGCTCCAGATGACCGATTTCTGATCGTTGGAATTACTGATGTAGATATCCAGCAACGGAAAGAATACCCGATTGAAGATGGAACTTTGGCAACTTTGCTGGAAAAATTGGAACAACATCAACCACGGGTGATAGGCATAGATATTTTAAGAGATGTTAAACAAGGATCGTATCAAGGGCGTGAACAGTTATTGCAGCAATTATCTCAGAGCGATCGCATTGTTGCCACCTGTGAAATGAGCAAGGCAGAATCTCCAGGAATTCCTGCACCACCTGGTATTCCAGAAGACCGGATTGGGGTAGCTGATTTTCCTGTAGATGCTGGCGGTACTGTCAGACAGGGAATATTAATCACTACCCCTGAAACCTCCAAAATCCCCAACCCAGTCCAACATATCTGTAATTATGTTAATACTGAAAATCAACTGCCATCCCTGAGCTTTCAAATGGTAATCCGCTACTTAGAACCGATGAAAATTGAACCACAACTATCACCATCAGGATTACAGTTTGGTTCTACCCAGATTAAACGTTTAGCAACAGATGCCGGTGGCTACCATCAAGCAGATACTAGAGATTTTCGCCTCTTGCTCAACTATCGTTCTGCCAAAAATGCAGTTAAACAAGTATCATTGGGCGACGTTCTGGATAATAAAGTTGATCCAGCATTAATCAAAGATAAAATTGTGATGATTGGCTATACAGCCGCTATTGTAAAAGATACTTTTTATACACCATATAGTGCGGGAGCAGTAGATGGACAAAAAATGCCTGGAGTGGTAGTTCATGCCCAGAATGCCAGTCAAATATTAAGTGCTGTTTTAGATAATCGTCCCTTATTTTGGTATTGTCAGAAATGGCAAGAAGGATTGTGGATTTTTATTTGGGCGGTCATAGGAGGAATATTGGCGGGAAAAATTCGTCAACCGTGGGTATTAATTCTCAGTGGCGGATTAGTAAGTGTTGTTTTAGTTGGATCTACCTATCTTGCATTTATCTCAGCCGGCTGGATACCTGTAGTACCCCCACTATTAGGACTTTTAGCCACTGGTACGAGTGTTGTCTTAATAGATAGATATGCAGCAACCATTGTTAAAAATGTTAAGGGATTATTAAGTATCAAGATTGATATTGATGAAAGTAAAAAGGAAGAAGAAGTTAGTGCTATTATCCAAAGTGATTTCTTTATGGGCTTGGAACAAAAAGCTGAAAAAATCCGCAGTCTAGAGCTAAAAGAAGATGAAAGCTCAGGCATTGCCCAAATCATACCACCTCCGACAATTCCAACAGGAAATGATGTTTCTTCCACACCCCGAACTCGACTACTGGATACACTAAAGGACTTAGAACAGGACAGTGATAGTGATCATCAAGGTAATACTCTAATTCCAGAGCTAATGATTACAGAAGCAGATGATGAAAATGAAGGTGAAATAGACTATTTAGAAAGATTACAACAGCGAAGTAAGAAAATGAGAAAAGATGATAATTAATATTTTTTAACAAATCTCCCATCTTGTAATTCTCTAGGAATCATCAGTATCAGGCTTGAATGAACTACGAAAGGACTAAAAACAGAGAACAAGAAAAGGATCATTTTAAATTAAAAAGATGATTTAAAATGTAATCTATGTTTTATTTTTGCTAATTTTAGCTGAACAAAATGCCAAAAATTATTTCCATTCATTCTTATCGAGGTGGCACTGGTAAATCTAATACTACCGCCAATCTAGCTGCTCTGGTCGCCCGTGAGGGAAATCGTGTAGGAATTATAGATACTGATCTTCCGTCTCCTGGGATTCACATTCTCTTTAATCTGAGTGATAAACAAATCAAGCACACCCTCAATGATTTCTTGTGGGGAAAAAGCAGAATGATAGATGCTGCCTGTGATGTCAGTCATATTCTTGAAGGCCAAGGAACAGCAAATAGTAAGATTTATTTAGTCCCTGCCAGTGTCAAAATCAATGATATTTCCCGAATATTAAGAGAAGGTTTTGATCCGGAATTATTATTTGAAGGATACCAACAGCTAATTAAGGATTTAAAACTAGATTATTTATTCATTGATACCCATCCGGGTTTAAGTGAAGAAACGTTACTTTCTTTAACAGTTTCTAATATTGTGCTGTTAATTTTACGCCCAGATCAACAGGATTTTCAGGGAACAGCCGTGACAGTAGATGTGGCCAGAAGACTGAAAGTAGCTAACCTATTTCTGATTGTTAACAAAGCCTTACCTGAATATGATTTTGCAAGTATGACTCAGCAGGTTAAAGCTACTTACAATTTACCGGTTTTGGGCATCTTACCTGACTCTCATGATATGTTAAGGTTGGCGAGTCAAGGTATTTTTACAATCAAGTTCAACAATCATCCCATCAGTGGAGTTTTACAAAAAATAGCTAAACAAGTTACTAGCAATGCAGTTGTGATTTAGATTGTTTTTGAACTTAAAAATTACCAAATAATCTCATGATATTGTTGGGGGGATATTTCCCCTCATTTTTTCATTAATCCATTTATTTTGACAAATCTAGGACTTAGGAACTTTTTAAAGTTACAGTTAAATTATATTTGAGGAGCAGCTATGTCCTATTTAATCTACGCTCCTGAAACTCCCAATGAGAGAGTTTATAAGTTACAATCAGGAGTTAATACTGACAGGGGGACAAGAAGGAGAAAAAGCTTATGTAGTAAGAGATACAGAATGTGGGAGCAAAAAAAGATAAGTAATAAATAGTAAATATGAACTAACAGAGTAAAATGATAAGTGAAATATACCAGAAAGTGTTAGA
>JBJTUF010000253.1:0-29347 GCA_046080565.1 Cuspidothrix sp.
GGGGTACATCAAATGTTCCAAAAAACTATAGAAGAATTAATGCAATTTAGCCGCTATCGGTTGAAGGATTACATCAAAGGGCAAAGAGCTATGAAGCTTGCTCTCTCTAGCTTCTAGCTATCTTGTCCTCCTGTCAGGTAATGATCAAGAATCTTTAGAAGCAATGCGAGATTCAGTTATTGAACAAGCTGTACCTCAAGGTTTTTTCTCAGTATGGATGACAGTTTTTAAAGATGATCCTGATATGTTGAATCGCTTTATTAATGCTTTCCCCGGAACTTGTGCAGATTGCTTTGATGTGCAAGGAAAGGCTATTCCGCGTCCAGGAGGAAGAATATAAACTTAGAAAAAGGTGCGTTAAGAAACGCACCCTACAAAAGATTAGCTGTCAGTTTTCATCTTCCAACCTGGTTTGACAACTTGACGACTGCGGGCAATTACCAAAGAATCATCAGGGACATCTTCTGTCACCGTTGAACCTGCGGCGATGTAGACATCGTTACCGAGAGTAATAGGTGCAACTAACACACTATTAGAACCGGTTTTGGTGCGATCGCCTATAATTGTTTTATGCTTATTCACACCGTCATAATTAGCGGTAATTGTCCCCGCACCGACATTTACCTGAGTTCCGGTTGTTGTGTCACCTAAATATGATAAATGTGCTACATTAGTGCGATCGCCTAATTGGGTATTTTTTAACTCCACAAAATTACCAATTCTGCAACCAATACCCACCTCAGTATGACCACGTAAATGGGCATAAGGTCCAATTCGAGTTTGAGATTCAACAATACTATCTGTAATTACAGAATATAAAATAGTAACATTTTCACCCACTTCACTATTTTCAATTAAACTCCCTGGACCAATACGACTACCAGATTGAATACTCGTTTTTCCGCGCAAATGGGTTTGCGGTTCAATAATTACATCTGGTTGTAATTCCACAGTTTCATCAATAGTAATACTGGTAGAATCAATTAGAGTTACACCAGCCAATAACCATTTTTCCTTAATCCGTTTTTGCAAAATATCATTAGCATTTGATAATTGCAATCTATCATTAATTCCCAAAATTTCTTGCTCATCTTCCACATCCACAGCCATAACTTTACCGACTTGAGTTACAGCGTCAGTTAAGTAATATTCTTTTTGGGCATTATTAGCTTGTAAATGTGGTAAAATATTAGCCAAAGCTGGCCAAGAAAAACAATAAATCCCAGCATTAACTCGGTTATTTTCTCTTTGATTAGCACTACAATCTTTATGTTCAACTATTTTTTGAACAATACAGTTACTATCACGGAAAACCCGTCCATAACCTTGGGGATTTTCTAATAGAGCGGAAAGAATAGTACAAGAATTTTGATTTTCTTGGTGAATTTCTAAGAGATTTTTTAAAGTTTCCGTCCGCAACAAAGGCACATCACCATTTAGAATTAATAAATCTCCTGTGTAGCCTTCTAAATGGGGAATTAATTGTTGGATAGCGTGACCTGTGCCTAATTGTACAGTTTGTTCCACAAATTCCACGCCATGAATTGAATCCAAAGCGGTTTTTACTTCCTGGGACTGATAACCAACAATTACTAACTTACGTGAAGGTGAAAGAGGTTCAGCACTTTCAATAACTCTTTCTACTAAAGATTTACCCCCCAAGGAATGTAGAACTTTGGGTAGATTAGATTTCATTCTTGTGCCTTTTCCAGCAGCCAGAATTGCAACAACAACCATAATTATACTTTTTTGATTTGCTCCCTTTCATGTCAAATCATATCAGTTATGGCAGATGTTAGGACTCACTGAATTAGAATTTAGTAGGACTTACGCAGGAATCACGGAATATCAAACCGCAGAGAGCGCAGAGGAATAAGAGTTTTGGAGGATTTATGCGTAAGTTATGTTGAGTATTAAAATAGGTTTACTTTTAATTTAATGTGTTATCCCAATTCTGTATAAAGATGCACAAAACAATACCGCCCCTTGCGAGCAGGGATAGCAACGCCGAAGGGTAATAAATATATGCAGCTTCACATAAAATTGGTATTAGAGCATTTTTTGTTGATTGAGATAGAATCACCCCAACCCCCTCCCCCTTCGGTTTCACCAGTCGCCTACGGTGGAAAACCCGCCTACAGTGATGGTTCACCGCAAGCGAGGAAAGGGCTAAAATCTCATTGATGTGTTTGCGTAACGCGCACCCTACGTATCTACAGAAATTTATTAAATCAAATTCTGGAGTTCTTAATTGCCTGATTTTTCTCCACTAATTCATAGAGTTTCTTCTCAAACTTTTCTGTACAAGCAGACCAATCAAATTCGAGAATTGAAGGACGTGCTTGGGCTGTTAATTCATTTTTAAGATCAGGATTTTCTAGAATGGTGATTACCTTTTGGGCAAAATCTTGAGGGTTATTAGGTGCAGCCAGAAAACCATTAAAGCCAGAAATTACCTGTTCAGCAGTTGAAGGGGCGACAACAGCAACTACTGGAGTTCCAGAAGCTAAAGCTTCGTTAGTTGTGGTGCAGAAATTTTCAGTAACTGAGGGGTTAACAAATACATCGGCTCTAGCAAACCAACCCAAAAGTTCTTTACCATGAGATTCACCCCAAATAGTCACACCATTGGGGAAATTTTGAGCGTGACGACGAATTTCTGCATCTTGGGGACCACTACCAACAATTACTAAATGGATATCAGGAATTTTAGCAGCAACCAGAGGATAAATATCTAAAAGTTGACTAACATTTTTTTCGGCAGTAATGCGACCTACAAATAACAAAGTTGGGCGTTTATCATTAGGAATTGGATCATAACAAATATTGCGAGGGTGAAATTTTTCGCAATCAATTCCTTGATAGGGTAGATATTCGCCGCGTTGACATTTTAATTTTTGATATTTAGCTAATTGTTCACGGGATGAGAATAAACTTAAATCGTAGGTTTCACTAAATTGTTTAACTAAAATTGGTAAGAAGGGACGCACCAAATTAAAAACGGTATTACCGAAGTAATACTGAATATAAGCAATAATATCTGTGTGGAAAATAGAAATAATAGGGGTTTTTGTTTTTTTAGCATACTGTACACCAACAGAACGCCCATAACCTTGTAAAAAACCAGAATATAACCCTCGCATTTGTGGAGCTTCTTCTACAACAATAATATCAGGTTGGAACTGATTTAATAATTTCGTATCACTCCAACGACGATAACTTAATGGTTGGGGTAAAGACTTATAAAATATTAGTGGTTCTGTAGGAAATGAATAAGAAGAGAAATTGATAAAAGGTTCTAGTTCTTCTATTCCGGTCATAGGACGATTACCAACCTGGGGAGGATATTTATGATTAATTTCTGGATGAACTAGAAAAACTTCATGTCCTTGTTTTAATAACCAGTGAACTCGCTGATGAACAGCTACAGAAACTCCTGTTAAGAAAGGAGCATATAATCCTGTAAATAAGGCGATACGAAGTGGTTTATTGTTCATTATTTTGAGGAGATAATTTTGACAAACTAGATTAATGATGCACTGGTTTTTGATAATTATTGATTTGGGAATTTTAGATAAATATTTAAAAATGTTCCCTTTTTTCCCGGATTTACGCAAAACCTACTTCAAATACTGTAATTGCGATGTAAGGAAGCAATCTCTAACCCCTACATTTCCTTAAAATACGTAAGTCCTATTTTCTACAAAGAAGATTTAGGATCAATTGGTTGATCTAACCATTGATAAGGACGGTATTCTATTAAATGAATATTTTCTCGTCCTTCAATACGGTAAATAAGACCTCGCCAGGTAACTGTTGATATCCATAAAGAAGAGATCATAATTAACCCATAAACCCATTGAGTTAAGGGAATAGTGATGAACATTTTGAGGATAGTTACAACAGATAATTTAGGTATTTTTTCACCTTGATTGTGTAGCACTTGGTCTATACCTAATTCCATCAATATCATTAATATTAATAAACCAATGGTATAGGAGAAATAAGAGAGAAATAGTAAAGATGCGGCATACCATTGAGCTTCAAAAATTAACTGAAAAATGATGATAATGACTATATTAGGAATGAGAATACTAGAAAGTGCTTCACTGACAATTGCTAACCAACGGGGATGATAAAGTTTAGAACTAATTATTAAACGTTTTAAGGATTCTTGAAAGTTAGATAAACTACTTTCTTCCCGATTTATCATTAATAAGGAAGGAACAAACTTGATTTGTAACTTTTGTTCTTTGATAAGTTGGTGTAGAAACATATCATCAGTGAAAACTTCTCCCCACTTATCTAAAAGTTCGATACGGTGTAATACTTCTGTTTTAATTGCTAAACTTCCACCCCAGGGAACTTGAAACAAAAACATCTGAACTACAGAGGAAACATTACCGCAATAACGAACTAATGAACCCCAATAATTACCTGTGGGAACATACCAACGGTTTCCGGTTGTGAGTCCAACTTTTTGATCAATTAAAGGAGTAACTAATTCTCGTAACCAATTAGGATGAGGTACGATATCACTATCTATTAAAGCTATGACTGGATAACTATGATCTAAATCAGAAATAGCTTGGATGAGAGAACTACATTTAAGGCTACAATTATGACGAATTCCTCTTAAGGTGCTAATTTGACAGTTAGTTACACCAACTTGATTGATAGTTTCTGTGGCGATTTTAAAAGCTGGATCTTCTTGACTATCAATGATTAATTTTACATCATATTGGGGGTAGTTTTGTTGTAAGAGCGATCGCAAACAACTAGACAAAAATGGATCAGCACCGCGTAAGCAAAGAATTACTGCCGTTTTAGGTAACTGTTCATCTGATAATAAATTCGGTTTGTATGAACGTAAATACCATAAAAATATTAACGTTAAACAACTTTGAATTATCAGCCAACCCAACAAAGACTTAGATAGAAATATCATTAAATCTGGCATGATCTCTATAGTCTAGGACAGAATTCAGAAGGAAAGAGACAGGAGGCAGAAGGCAAAATTTCTAATACCTAAGAGGTTGTTTGATAGCGAAGCGTGGCGTTAGCCATAAAGTTTTAGGCTGTGATTTTAGGTAGTTACAGATCCCCCCTAATCCACCGCTATTAAGGGGGAAGTAGAGTCAAAGTCCCCCTTTTTAAGGGGGATTTAGGAGGATCGAAAAATACTTGATACACCATCAGGGACTTTTTAAACACCCTCTAATACTTAATACCTAAATTAAGGATCAAGAGAATATTTGATGAAGATATTAATGCTAGTATTCTTATTAAGTGCAAAACTAGCATTTCTGAATTTAGGTGTACCCGTGGTAATGGAAACAATGGGGTTTCTGGAAATGCCAAAACCCTCTTGAGGAATGCCGAAAAAATCTTTATTTAGTTTGCCATCGCCATTTTGATCATCAACTACAGCTACGGCATAATTACCAGGGTTTAATCCAGAAAATACACGTTTTACGGAACTACCTGTAATTTTAGTACAGCCACTTTGTACTTCACTTTTATTACTCATAGGAAATCCTTTTTCCGAGTTATAAACCCGCATACAAATTTCCCCACTTTTGCTAGTAATGCCATTCACTACTACAGTTAAATTTGCTGTTGATTCAGCATAAGCTACTTCACTAAAACTGATAGTTAATAAAGTAGCAATTAATAGATTACTCAATCGTGATATTTTCAGCATAGGTCAATATGTTACTCACAATAAGTTGATGGCATTGAGTAGTTAGATTTATTGCTAAAACTAATTTCAATGGCTTAAAGATATAGTTTTAGCCCGCAAATTAAACTTACTTGCAAAAAGCATTTTCGCAGCCATAAATAAATCTTTTACCAAGAGTGATTCTGTTCCTGATAGCTTTTTAGCTATGCTGAAATAGCAAAATAATTGCTCATACCAATTAAGTTGACTATTGTGAATTGAAAACAAATATTCTCTGAGAATTCGCCAATGAGGTAACAATATTTTTCCCTTATTCGTTGAATCAAACCACACGGCATAATCATAAAAATTAGGCAACATATCTAACGAATATTCAGGATTATTGTTAGTAAATGACAAATAATTAGGAAAGAACATACTCAAAGATTGTTGAGAATGACTTCTAGCAAAGAATAGATATTCTGGGATTTCATAAAATCGCCCTACCATACCCAGCCTTAATACTAAAATTCCATCTGCATTGCCATAACCACCCATAGGGGGTATTTTTTTTAATGCACTACTACGGATAACTCCATACATTTGATAACAGAAATGTTTAGTTAGTAAATCATGAAATCTTTGATGAGTTTTTAGGGAATCAGTATTGAGTTTGATGTCATAATTTTGGAGAAATTTTCCCAGTTCATCAATAAAATATGTATGTGAGTGACATAAAATATATGTGGGATCTTTTTCCAGTACCTCCATACATTTCTCCACAAAATCAGGAGCGTGCAAATCATCATAAGCAGCCCATTTAAAATACTCGCTGTTAGATAACTCAAAAACACGATTGAAGTTACAAGCACAACCAATATTAGTTTCGTTGCGATAATAACGAATTCGTTTATCTTTGGCTGCGTAGTTTCTACAAATAATCTCTGTATTGTCTGTAGATGCGTTATCTGAGATAATTAACTCAAAATCTTCAAATGTTTGTGCTAAGAGAGAATCTAAAGCCTCTTGGATAAACTTTTCACCATTATATACAGGTAATCCAATGATTAATTTAGATTGATAGTTATTCATGTACAAATTCCTAAAATGAAGAAATTATTTCATCAATTGTTGAAGATCAGTTTTTTGCAACCATTCATGAGTACGACGCATTCCCTCCGCTAAATCTACTTTGGCTTGATAATTCAAAACATTTTTAGCTTTAGCAATAGAATAAGCATAGGGACGACTCATAAAATCAACTGATTCTGGGAGAATATCAGCCTTTTTGCGAAATAGTTTTTGTCCTTGAAGACGCACCCGTAAAAATAATTTCATTTCCTCCTTTGGTAAAGACATAGGTGCTGGTAAACCTTCTAGGGAGGCGAGATGAATAAAATACTCTTTCCAAGAAGTTTCTTTCCCATCTGTAATATTGAAAACCTCCCCATAAGCTGATTTTTCAATAGCTAAAAAGATAGCATCAATTAAGTTATCTACATAAAGATGATTCATGACACCTTGACCATCATTAGCACAGGCAAATAACTTTTGTCGCATCATCTGAATTGGTCGGACTATCCAAGGAATACTTCCTGGTCCATAGACATCTCCAGCCCGAATTATAATTACGCCAAACTCTGGAGAATTGAGTTTTAAAACTGCTATTTCTGCCTCAATTTTAGTTTGACAATAGGCATTATTTTCATCAGAAAGTACACCTGATTCTGTCACATTTTCTGGGTAATCAAACCCATAAACTAGAACGGTAGAGAGATGGACAAAAGTTTTAATTCCTGCTTGTTTTGCCGCTTGAGCTATATTAACTGTTCCATCTACATTAATTTGCCGAAAATGTTTAATATCTCCTGCTTCTTCAGCAATTTGAGCATTATGTAAAATTAGATCTACTCCCTGACAAGCTTTGGCACAAAATTTAGTATCGGTAATATTGCCTTCAATAATTTCTACACCTAAACTTTGCGCTGTTTTATCTTTACTTCCTGGACTTTGGATACCTTTAACTTTAATACCTTGAGCTATAGCCAATTCAGCCGCACGTAAACCAATAAATTCATCAATAGCAGTAATGAGCAGAGTTTTATTTTGTAAGTTCATGAGGATAGGTATTTTTTGGATAGGGTAACTATAAACAGCAAAATAATTTTACTGTGATTAATCAGAGGAAACTTCTATCTTTAGTTGGTGTTATTTTCCAGAATTTTGGTCAGAATTTAATAAATTTGTCCTGTAATAAATCCTTAGAAAATATCAGCCGGGTCAGCAGAACGGAGTTTGTTAATAGCTAATGCTCCTGATGTAATACAAATTAAAACTGTAGATAGAAGAACAAGTAAGGCGTTATTATTGGTCATCATGATGGGTAATTTTGTGGCTTTCATCGCAAAATCATATAAACCAATAGAAATAATAAAGCCAGGAATATAACCTAAGATGGCTAAAATTAAGGCTTGTTGAAAAACCACATTTAACAAATACCCGTTAGCATAACCAATAGCTTTTAAAGTGGCATAGGCAATAAATTGAGTGGCAATATTGCTATACAAAATCTGATAAACAATTACCACGCCAACAACAGAAGCCATTGTTAACATTAAATTGAGAATAAAACCAATGGGGGTTCTGACTGACCAATATTGTTTTTCAAAGTCCACAAATTCTTGACGGGTAAATATTTGTATGTCCTTGGGAAGATTGGTTTTTAGGTTAGTTAAAACCTGTTTAGCGTTAGCACCGGATTTGAGTTTAATTACTCCTATATCTATTTTTTCTACTGGACGACTATTAGGGTTAATTCTCAAAAATGTGGAATCACTAACAATTAAATTACCATCTACACCAAAAGAAGGACCTAAACTAAATAAACCCACTACGCGCACCCGATAACCTTTAACTGCATCAAAGGGGAAAATTTCAATGGGTTGTTGAGTATTACCCTGGTTAAATAATTCGGCAATTGGGCCAAATTCGGGGCGGGAATCTCGGTCAAAAAGCATGACATCAGGCATTTTTAATTGATCTAAATGTTCTTCCACTTCGGGAATATTTAGCAGTGATACTCCAGGGTCAAAACCGATGACATAAATTGAATATTTTTCACCACTGATAGGATTTTTGAGTTTTGCAAATTGTAAATAAATTGAATTAACTGAATCTACACCATCAAACCCCAAAGTTTGATATAATCGAGTCCGTGAAAAACTTTGAATTGCTGTCAAAGATTTATATTGAGAACTAACTAAAAATAAATCTCCGCGCAATCTTTGATGTACTGCTGTGGCACTAGAATAAAGTGCATCTTGGAAACCAAGTTGAATAAACATCAGCAGGACAATAAAACCAATTCCAGCTACAGCAATTACAAAGCGAAGTTTCTGCTGAACAAGCTGTAGCCATCCTAAAGGAATTTTCATATTCATATATTTTTGAGTTGTCAGTTGTCGGTTGTTGACAATCACTAATCACCAACCCTTCGACTTCGCTCAGGGGAAGTTACTAAATTTGAATAGCAACATCAACCTGTAAATTAGTCAATCGAGATATCTTACGACTATCGCTAGGATTATCAATAGATATTTTGACTTCAATTACTCGGCGATCTGTGTCAGAATTGGGATTAATACTAAAGATGCGTTGTTTATCAACTTGCCAACCAACTCGTCGCACTGTTCCTTGTAATTTTCCGGGAAATGTGGTGCTAGTAATAATAGCTTTTTGTCCAACTCGGACATTTTGAATATCGGTTTGATAAACTTCTGCTAAAACTTCCATTTTTGAGGTGTTACCAATTTCTGCAAAACCAGAAGTAGCGATTACTTCGCCATTTCTAGCGTGAATGCGTAAAAGCTTGCCATCTAGAGGTGAAGTAATGTAAGTTAAATCATGGTCAGCTTTAGCTTGTTTTACTGCTGTCTCTGCGCTTTTAACTTCACTTTTAGCTAACTCTACATCTACAGTTCTGACTTCTTTGATACTATTAAGTCTTGATTTTCCTTCTTTAATTTGATCTGCAAGGGTGTCTTGAGTACGTTTAAGAGTAGCTTGAGCTTCTTTTAACTGCTGTTGTGTGGTTGTGAGGGCTAGATTTTTAGTATCAGCAACGGAAGCAGAAACAGCACCATCTTTGTATAATTGCTGATAGCGATCGCTCTCTTTTTGAGCATTTTCTACTTCTGATTTAATGCGGTTAATTGTTGCTGTTTGCCCCGCAATTTCTCCCTTTAATTGAGAATTTAATCGAGTAATTGTAGCTTTTTGGGCATTAATATCTCCAGCTTTTGCCCCAGCTTGTACTTGTGCTAATTTAGCCTGAGAAATTAACAATTTATCAAATGCTTGTTGAATAGCCATTTTAGAACGAGAATAGTTTTCTAAATAAGCTAAAACCTGTCCTTTTTGGACATCATCTCCTTCTTTAACTAACAGTTTTTCTACACGCACACCGTTAATGGAATTTGGAGCAGATAAATAGGTAATTTTATCTTGTGGTTGTAACCTTCCTAATGCAGTCACAGCAACTTGAACAGGAGTAGGTTGAGATTTCGTTACGGGACTTACTCCAGGAGATTCAATTTCAGAACTTACTTTCAATTTTTGGAAAAAATATAAAGATAATAATCCTGTGGCTAAAGTGAGAGAAATTGCCAAAATGACCCGCCACTTTTTGGCAGCTAGATTGAATCCTTGGCGTTGTTTATTTACTGCCATATTTTAATTCCTATGTGTTTGAAAAATACTCGTAATGCTTATAGACCTGTCTTCTGTTGCCTTCAGAAAGCAGATATGTCTAATTATTTATGTATGAATTGTTGTCAGCAGTTTTAGCTGGTGTAAATATCTAAATCAGGGAAAGAATTAACTGTTTTTGACGTAATAATTTACCGAGTTACGATGTCAGAGTTTTTGATCAATTGGTAGATTATCAACAATAGATTTTAGAAGTAACGGCAGCTGATAGATGAATACTTCGTTTTTTACTTCTCATTATGGCTAATTTTATCTTGAATTTGTGTTTCAGTAAGTAGCAGAAAATACGATAGTCATAGGTTAAAAATAAAAATTTTTAATTCCTAAGTAGGGTTGATGCTAATAACTTAGGTGAGTGAATAAACTTACCTGCAATTATCGCCAATAAATTTGATATTGTCAACTAATATTAGGAAGTTTGATTAATAGCAATTCTACTCAATTAACTACTTGATTACTCATGAATTAATTTTTAAATCTGTACTTTTATTAGCAAATTCTCTAGGAAATATCCCAACTGTCCATATTCCATCACAATTGATATATATAGAAGTTAGGCTTCAACATTGAAAATATTAATATTTAGTTTATAAATAACCAATTGTCTGGAAAAGGTAAGTTATCTTATAAATTCATGAAAAACGATGATTGAATTATGATAGTTTGCTCAAAAAACAACCAATTATGTTCAAATATTGCTGATGTGTATTTATTAATTAGTTACACAGAAAACAATTTCTCTGCAACTCTTGAATTATCTAAACAAGATGTTTATTAAAGATGAGATTATTCAGGATATTAGCTGGGAAGTTAGAGTTATTAATTATACTCGCTGTCTAATATTTAATCATCCAGCAGATGAAAACAGAAATATTTTCCTGCCAAAATTAGCAAAAATGAACTATTCAGTTTTCCTAAATTGTGCTAATCTTCTTATTAATTCAACATTTGTAGATGGAAAATAAATTGTTGATTTGATTGGATATAAACAGAAAAAATACTAAAACCCATGCCATTAGTTCCAGTCCAATTGTTGAAAGAAACAAAACGAATCTTTTCTACAACCAAAGTTTTGGAATCTCTTGTAGTAATAAGCTGGGAAATTACTCCAAGAAAACTCTGTTTAAGTATTTTTTCATTATGAGGATTTCTGTAACGATTTTAGCATCTTTTCTGATACTAATCAGCTAAAATAGATTATCCTAGACTGTCACATGAGTTTGGGTTTAGGATTTTGGATTTACGGTGTTTTTGTTATTAGGGATGGGGTATATACGAAATATTTTTCGCTTTCTACAGTCTGGCTACTGCCTTGATTATCCTTTGTCGAAAAATATTCAATGATGACAATAAAAACCCTTCTACCCAAATATCTGAACTTCAGTTTGAGTAGATAATGTAATTGACAAATCTTCAATATTCACAAGTCGAGTATTTTCTACTTTTATTCAGGAACACAAGGTTCTAAAGTTGCTTGAAAACATTCAAAAACACCCAAAAATTTAACTGAGGGAAACACAAGACAGTATATATTCTGTGGTGTTGAGATATCATTTGCGATAGCAAAATCAAGTATTTAGCCTTTACTTGCAGTAATTTCCTAAATACAGATAGTTATTTTGTCTGTTTATAGGTAATATGCGGCACAATTCACCGTACTCAAGATTAGTCTATCTCCTATGTCTTGCCCCCCTAAAAATACAGAGGCAATTAATAGTGCCTTGGCAGAATTAGAATCGCAAATTAATAGTTGTGAACAGGCTTTGACTAAGTTTATAGAGGAAAAAAAAATGAACAAAGACAATTCTATGTCAACCAATGAAATTAATAGAAAACTGCACAAAAGTCCGATAGCAATTATTGGTATGGCATCCTTAATGCCACAGTCAAGAAACCTACGAGAATACTGGCAAAATATTGTTAATAAAATTGACTGTATTACTGATGTTCCTTCTACCCATTGGAGTGTAGATGACTACTATGATCCTAATCCGAGAACTCCAGAGGATAAGACCTATTGTAAACGAGGTGGTTTTATTCCTGAAGTGGATTTTAACCCCATGGAATTTGGTATACCTCCGAGTATTTTAGAAGTTACAGATGTTTCTCAACTATTAAGTTTAGTAGTTGCAAAAGAAGCAATGGAAGATGCTGGTTATGGTGAATCCCGTGAATTTAACCGCGAAAATATTGGGGTAATTTTGGGTGTAGCTATGGCCAAGCAATTGGGAATGCCACTATCTGCCAGATTGGAATATCCTATTTGGGAAAAGGTTCTCAAAAGCAGTGGTTTATCTGATGAAGATACGAAAAAGATTGTTGATAAAATCAAATCTGCTTATGTGAAATGGGATGAAAATGCTTTCCCTGGGATGTTAGCTAATGTCGTCGCTGGTAGAATTGCTAACCGTCTCAATTTTGGGGGAACAAATTGTGTTGTAGATGCGGCTTGTGCTAGTTCTTTTGGTGCATTAAAAATGGCCATTAGTGAATTAGTAGAACACCGTAGTGATATGATGTTAACTGGTGGAGTTGACACCGATAACACTATCATGGCCTACATTTCTTTTAGCAAAACTCCAGCGGTTACTCCTAGCGATAATGTTAAACCATTTGATGCTAAATCCGATGGGATGATGTTAGGTGAAGGCATTGGTATGATTCTCCTTAAACGTTTAGAAGATGCCCAAAAGGATGGGGATAAAATCTATGCGGTGATTAAGGGAATTGGTACTTCTAGTGATGGTCGCTATAAGAGTATTTATGCTCCTAGAAAAGAAGGGCAAGTTAAAGCCTTAGAAAGAGCTTATGATGATGCGGGTTTTTCTCCGGCAACTGTGGGTTTAATGGAGGCACACGGTACGGGAACAATGGCGGGTGATCCGACAGAATTTGGATCTTTAAGAGATTACTTTGGTCAACATGATACCCAAAAACAACATATTGCTTTGGGAAGTGTAAAATCTCAAATTGGTCATACCAAAGCCGCCGCAGGTGCAGCTAGTTTAATTAAAACTGCTCTGGCATTACATCATAAAATTCTGCCCGCAACCATCAATATTACCGAACCAAATCCTAAATTAAATATTGAAAATTCCTCCTTTTATCTCAACACTCAAACTAGACCTTGGATTAAGGCAGAAGGTGAATCTCCCCGACGTGCGGGCGTTAGTTCCTTTGGTTTTGGTGGTACAAATTACCACGTTGTTTTAGAAGAATACGAACCAGAACAAGAAAGTTCTTATCGTTTACATGGTGGGGCAGGTGAAGTGTTATTATTTGGTGCTACTCATGCAGAATTGATTGCCAAGTTAGAAGCAACTTTTAATAATTTGCAAGCTAATGATGGTGATAGATATTATGCCCAATTAGTTCTGGAATGTAAATCTTTATCTATTCCCAAAACTGCTGCCAGAATTGGGTTTGTGTCAGAGAATTTAGGTGAAGCTTGTAAGTTATTGCAAGTTAGTATTGATTTACTCAAGAGTAAATCTGGTGTTACTGCTTGGGATCATCCTCAAGGTATTTATTACCGGGCTGGAGGAATAGATGTCGGTGGTAAAGTTGTGGCTTTATTCTCTGGCCAGGGTTCTCAATATTTGGAAATGGGTAGAGAAGCGGTGATGAATTTCCCCAGCTTGCGATCGCTCTATGGCAAGATGGACAATTTGTTAAAGCAAGATAATTTACAACCTATTTCTGAAGTTGTTTTCCCCCGTTCTACCTTTGATGAAACTGAGAAAAAAGCTCAAATTGCAGCTTTACAAAGAACTGAATATGCACAGCCGGCAATTGGGGTATTTAGTGCGGGGCTGTATGGAATTTTGCAGCAAGCTGGGTTTAAGGCAGATTTCGCCGCCGGTCATAGTTTTGGTGAATTAACCGCTTTGTGGGCGGCTGGGGTATTGACTGAGGCTGATTATTTGTTCTTGGTGAAAGCTAGAGGACAAGCTATGGCTGCACCCAAAGATCCCGATCATGATGCAGGAACTATGTTAGCGGTGAAGGAAGATATCAGCAAAATTGAACCGGTGCTGAAGCAATTTCCCCAGGTGAGTATTGCTAACTTTAATTCTCCGACTCAGGTGGTGTTAGCAGGTCCAACGGCAGAAATTCATAAAATCCGCGATCGCTTCCAACAATTAGGATATGGTGCGGTTTTATTACCCGTATCTGCGGCTTTCCATACTCCCTTAATTGCCTTTGCCCAAAAATCCTTTGCTATTGCTACCAAGTCCATCATCTTCCACAGTCCCCAAATTCCCGTTTTCAGCAACGTCACCGGGAAACATTATCCCCAGGACACAGCAGCCATTCAAAAGAACTTAGAAAACCATTTGGCTAGTTCCGTCCTGTTTAAACAAGAGATTGAAAATATCTATGCGGCTGGTGGTTACTGCTTTGTGGAATTTGGACCCAAACGGGTATTGAGTAACTTAGTCAAAGATATTTTAGGCGATCGCCCCCATATTACCGTATCTCTCAATCCTAGCGCTCAGAAAAATAGCGATCGCGCCCTCCGTGAAGCCGCCGTCCAATTGCGCGTCATTGGTATGAGTCTCACCAACCTTGACCCCTATCAACTTACTCCCGTACCCCCCCCCGTTTCTACCAAAAAGACCCTCAACGTCAAATTAAACGGCATTAACTACCGCAGTGAAAAAACCAAAAATGCCTTTAAAGAAGCATTAGAGGACGGGTACAAAATTTCAGGAGTTCAGGAGTTCAGGAGTTCAGGAGTTCAGGAGTCTAGAAATTCAGAATTTCAGGAGTTCGAGAGTCCAGAAGTTCAGGAGTCCAGTAGGGGTTTAGCATTGCTAAACCCACCCACCACCAAAATTCCCAGCAGCAATGGACATAACGGCAACGGTAACGGTAATGGCAACGGACATAAAAAACAGCCTGTAATTGAAACCCAGTCACAGCCGCCAATGATCCCTGTAATGACTACCGAACCAGCCCCCAAATTTTTAGCGCAGCGACCCGGAGGGAAGATGCAAACACCAGATAATAACCAAGAAATTCTTACCAGTTTAGAACAACTAATTACCCAGTTCCAGCAACACCAAAGCGATAACTTGCAGGTTCATGGTACATATCTCAACCATCAGATGGAATATACCAAGACCTTCTTCCAACTGATGCACCAGCAAAACGCCTTATTTGCTAACGCTAAATCTGTTGCTGATGCTGCCAAAATTAAGCAAATGATCGCCGAAAGCTTAGAACGCAGCATGATGCAGTTTCATTCCCAAC
This sequence comes from Cuspidothrix sp., assembly GCA_046080565.1. Lineage (GTDB taxonomy): Bacteria > Cyanobacteriota > Cyanobacteriia > Cyanobacteriales > Nostocaceae > Cuspidothrix. The sequence continues at coordinate 15,686 of JBJTUF010000253.1, forward strand.
AAGGTGAAACCCTCCGCATCCATGAACAATATCTGCGGGAACAGTTGGAATATAGCAAACACTTTTTCCAACTTGTTCAACAAGAATATTCCCAACTAATTTCTGACAACCAAACACCAACCGCTTTTACTTCCGTACCCGTACCCCAAGAAGCGCCAGTTGCACCCACCGTTAATATCATTCCTCCCCAACCACTGCCAGTCATTGAACCAGTTACCCCTGTAGTTCCAGCAGTCGTTCAAGTTGCAGAACCCGTCATTGCTGCACCAGTAGTTGCACCCGAACCAGTACCTGCACCAGTCGCCCCTGTAGTTGCATTCATTCCCGAACCCGCACCCGCAACCAACAGTCTTAACCTCGATGACCTGGCGAAAAACCTCCTCACCATCACCAGCGAGAAAACTGGTTATCCTATCGAAATGTTAGAACTCGATATGGACATGGAAGCGGACTTAGGTATAGATTCTATCAAACGGGTAGAAATTCTCGGAGGATTGCAAGAGTTATATCCTAACTTACCCAAACCCAACCTCGAAGAACTGTCAGAAAAACGAACCATTGGTCAAGTTGTCGAATATCTGCAAAGTCAACAGCAGGTGACAGAGAAAGCAATACCAGAAGCAGTCATCATTCCTCAAGTTCAAACACAGGTAATAGAGGAAGTAGTTCCAGAACCAATCATTAATATACCTGAGTTACCATTAGTTCCCAGTTCTGAATTTATTCCCGTCTCTCAACCTCTAGAAGAAATTCCCGAAAACAGCAACGAATATGCTGATTTAGGTCAAACCCTGTTAAACATCACCAGTGAAAAAACAGGTTATCCAGTGGAAATGCTAGAACTAGACATGGACATGGAAGCCGACCTGGGTATTGATTCCATCAAACGGGTAGAAATACTGGGGGCAATGCAAGAAGCATATCCCGACTTACCCAAACCAAACATAGAAGAATTAGGCGACCTGCGGACAATTGGGCAAATCGTTAACTACCTCCAAACACTGGTGGCAGGTGAAAAAAAAAAGCCGCACTCTGATCTTAACCCGGTAACAACCACCGTAGGGGCGGGGTCTCCCCGCCCTGGTTCTCCCCAACCGGAGGTGATTGATTTAACCCCACCTCCGATGGTAGATCCCAATTTACCCCGCCGTCCTGCCCAACTGCAAATCTTACCCAGACCAGATTTTTGGGAAGCCCAACTACCAGCAGGACATATAAGTTTAATTACCGATGATGGTTCACTCACTACCAGCAAATTAGCATACGCGCTGATAGAACAAGGCTGGAAAGTAGTAGTTTTGAGTTTCCCCCAATCATTAGTTCCTGAACAGTTGCCATTACCCGTTGGTGTTACCCGCGTCACCTTGGCAAACATGACAGAACAACATTTGCAACTATTATTGCAAAGTATCATCGCTCAACATGGAGCAATTGGGGCATTTATTCACCTTCATCCTCAATTTACACCCGACAAACCTGGACATATTTCCTATCCAGAAGCCGAAAAAGCGATCGTTAAACAAGTGTTTTTAATGGCCAAACATCTAAAAGCAACTTTAAATAACGCCGCCTCTTTAGAAGGAAGAACCAGCTTTTGTACAGTTACCCATCTTGACGGTGAATTTGGATTAGGACATCAAAGTAATTTTACCGCCATTGGCGCTGGTTTATTTGGTTTAACAAAGAGTTTGCGTTGGGAATGGCCAAAGGTATTCTTCAGAGCAATTGACCTCAATCCTACATTAGATCCGCATCAATCAGCCCAATATATCGTCGCTGAATTGCACGATTCCAATTGCTATATCGGCGAAGTTGGTTACAGTTCACAAGGACGAGTAACGCTGATAGCGAAAGCATAAGTAGGCAAAAGGCAAAAGGCAAGAGGCAAGAGGCAAAAGAATAATATTTTTTTCCCGCACCCTTGCTCTCCTGCCCCGTACCATATCATCCCCATTAAATAAATCCTAAAAATCATCATTATGACTGCAACAGTTCAAGTTAATCCATCATCGGTCTTTGTTGTCAGTGGTGGAGCAAAGGGAATCACTGCTCAATGTACTATTAAATTAGCCCAACATCGACCTTGTAAATTTATTCTCTTAGGTCGTTCGGAAATTAGTCCAGAACCAGAATTTGCACAGGGGTGTTTAGAAGATGCTGCTTTGAAAAAACGCATTATGGAAAACCTGATTTCTCAAGGTGAGAAACCAACACCCATAATGGTACAAAAGATATTTAATGAAATTAATTCCAGTCGAGAAATTCAAAAAACTTTAGCAGCAATTGAAGCCACAGGTAGCAAAGCCGAATATATTAGTGTTGACGTTACCGATCCGGTAAAATTGAAAACCAAACTTGAAGAAATTTCTCAAAAACTTGGTCAAATTACAGGTATAATTCACGGTGCTGGTAATTTAGCAGATAAATTAATTGAAAAGAAAACCGGAGAGGATTTTGAAAAAGTTTATGCCGCCAAAGTGCAGGGTTTAGAAAATCTCCTCAGTGCTGTTAATCCCCAACAATTACAACATTTAGTATTGTTTTCTTCCGTGACTGGTTTTTATGGGAATATTGGTCAAAGTGATTATGCGATCGCTAACGAAATTCTCACCAAATCAGCCCACTTAATGAAACAATATCATCCTCAATGTCATGTAGTGGCAATTAATTGGGGAGGTTGGGATAGTGGCATGGTGACACCACAATTAAAAAAGGCATTTGCTGAAAGAGGAATTAGTATTATTCCCGTAGAAATTGGGACACAAATGTTAGTTAATGAACTACATCCAGCCTATACCCATGATGCACAAGTTGTTATTGGTAGTCCTATGTTTCTACCTCCCACACCCTTAGATTCCCAATTGCGAACCCATCGTATTCGCCGGAAAATGACAGTAGCTGATAACCCATTTTTACATGATCATGTAATTGCAGGAACACCAGTTTTACCAGCTACTTGTGCTATGGGTTGGATGATTACCGCTTGTGAAGAAGTTTATCCCGGTTATCATTATTTTAGTTGTAAAGAATTCAAAGTTTTAAAAGGTATTACCTTTAATGCCAATGTCGCCGAAGAATTTCAATTAGAATTGCAAGAACTAGACAAAAAAGATGGTGAATTTGTAAAATTTCAGACCACAATCACCAGTAAAAACCCTCTTGGTAAACCCTTATTTCACTTTCGTGCTATCATCAAAGTAGTAGCCAAAACTCCAGAACAACCAATTTATCAAAGTCTGGATTTAACAGAAGATAACATTATTACCACCAGAGGAACAGACTTTTATCAAACCAGTGATACCGCCTTATTTCATGGGACAAGCTTCCAAAAAATCAACAGAGTTCTGAACATCTCCACCCAAAAAATCACCACAGAATGTTATTGGGAATCAATTTCTCTGCAAAAACAAGGGCAATTTCCCATTAGATGGTATAACCCCTATTCCACAGACTTAAGTACCCAACCTTTATGGTTATGGTTAAATCATTTCCATCAAGAAATATGCTTACCAGGACAATTAACACATTCCCAACAATTTGCCCCCATACCCTGTGACGCATTCTTTTATGTCTCCTGTGAAATCAAAGCCAAAACAAATAGTAGTGCCATTTGCAACTTCATTATTCACGGCAAAGAAGGACAAATATACTCACAAATCTTAGATGCAAAAGCAGTAATTTGTCCACAAGAATTACTCAAACGGAAGAATTAAATAATAGTCTCAAACCCTCTTCCTCTGTGTCCTCTGTGCCTCTGTGGTTCGTTTTCAAAAAAAATCTCAAACACATAACTAAACCAACTTCATCCATAAATCCGTAAACATTGGGGAATCGCGTAAATCCTAAATCAAACAGGGAAAAAGATATGATTTTTTCCCTCATCCCCCAATGAGGATTTACACAGTGAAAAAAATAGCAATTATAGGCTTATCCTGCCTATTTCCTGATGCCAATAATCCCGATCAATTTTGGCAGAATCTCACCACAGAAAAAGACTCAACCAGAGATATTACCATTACCGAATTAGGCATAGATCCTGACATATTCTACGACGAAAATAAAGGTACACCGGACAAATTCTATTTTAAAAAAGGCGGATTCATCCGCGACTTTCAATTTGATCCTAGTGAGTATAACTTACCAGCATCATTTGTTCAAAGTCTAGACAATACTTTTAAATGGTCACTATATGCCGCTAAACAGGCAATTATTGACAGTGGATACTTGGGAAATCAATCTGCACTTTCAAAATGTGGCGTAATTCTAGGAACTTTAGCTTTACCAACCAAAGCATCTAATCAGTTATTTGCGCCTATTTATCAGCAAACAATTGAGCCAGCAATTGGCGAACTTTTGCAAAATCAAGATTTTCATTTAGCAGGGACAAATCATAGTATTAAAACATCACCATATAATGCTATGGTTTGCGGTTTACCGGCTGCTATTATTGCTAAAGCGTTTTCTTTATCTCCTAGTCATTTCTGTATAGATGCGGCCTGTGCTTCATCATTTTATGCCATCAAACTTGCATCTTATTATCTCAATGCTGGTAAAGCTGATTTAATGTTAGCTGGTGCAATTAGTTGTGCAGATCCGCTATTTGTAAGGATGTTATTTTCTGGAGTACAAGGATATCCAGATAATGGCATCAGTCGGCCTTTAGATAAAGTATCAAAAGGGTTAATTACCTCCGAAGGAATAGGGATGGTAATGCTCAAACGCTACGATGATGCTGTTCGAGATGGCGATCGCATTTTAGCAACTATTTGCGGTAATGGTCTTTCTAATGATGGCAGAGGAAAACATCTTTTAAGTCCTAATGTCCAAGGTCAAACCTTAGCATATCAAAGGGCTTATACTCAAGCAAATCTTCACCCCCAAACAATTGATTATTTAGAGTGTCATGCCACCGGCACTCTATTAGGAGACACCACTGAATGTAACTCGATTCAAGAATTTTTTGGTCAACATCAAGCTACACCATTGGTCGGTTCTGCCAAAACAAATGTCGGTCATTTATTAGTGGCTGCGGGCATGGTTGGTATCACTAAGACAATTTTAAGTATGTCCCATGATGTTATTCCTCCCAGTATTAATATCACCCAACCCATAGGTTCTGAAAATCAAGTTATCGCACCACACAAGATTGTCAGAACCATGGCTACATGGCCAAACAAAGCCACTAAATATACAGCTTTAAGTGCCTTTGGTTTTGGTGGAACTAACTCTCATATCATTTTGGAACAGGGGAAGTAAACAAATGAGTTTTCAACAAGAAATCGCCGCAAAAATCGCCATTGTTGGCATGGATGCCTTTTTTGGGGAATGCACTAATTTAGATGCTTTAGAAAGCACTATTTATGATGGTAAACAGCATTTTATCCCCCTCCCGGAACAAAGATGGTATGGCATTAATAGCCAAGAAAAATTACTCCAAGAGTACGGGTTAATAACTGGCACTGCACCTCATGGAGCTTACATTCAAGATTTCGACATTGATACTTTAGCCTACAAAGTTCCTCCCAACGAAGTCGAAAAACTTAACCCTCAACAACTCTTATTATTAAAAGTTGCTGATCGCGCTCTTAAAGATGCGAAAATATCACCTAATAGTAATGTGGCAGTAATTATTGCCGCCGATACAGAATTATCTGTTCACAAACTCCAGCAAAGATGGAATTCCGCCTGGCAAGTTAAAGATAGTTTAAATTGTGCAGAAATAGCTTTACCAGCAGAAAAAATCTCCCAATTAGAAACCATTGTTAAAGATAGTATTCATCATCCAGTAGAAATTGGTGAATATATCAGTTACGTTGCCAACATTATGGCAAATCGTATTTCCTCTTTATGGAATTTTTCTGGGCCATCCTTTATCATTAGTGCCGTCGAAACCTCTACTTTCAAAGCCTTAGAATTGGCGCAAATGCTACTTGATAATAATGAAGTAGAGGCTGTTATTGTTGGTGCTATTGACTTAGCTGGAGGCATCGAAAATGTCTTATTACGCAGTCAATGGAGCAACATCAATACAGGCGTGAATACTTTAAGTTTTGATGAAAAAGCCGACGGTTGGAATGTGGGAGAAGGTGCAGGTGCAGTAGTTCTCAAACGTCATGATGTCGCCTTACAAAATAAAGACCGTATCTATGCAGTTATTGATGCTGTTAGCATTGGTCAATCTGCATCTATGGCTGTAGATACAGCTACTATTACCCAAGTCTGTAACCAAGCGTTTCAACAAGCAGGTATCCAACCCAGAGAAGTCAACTATTTGGAAGTCTACGCCAGTGGTATTCCCCAGGAAGACGCAGCAGAAATAAATGGCATTCTCCAAGCTTATCCCCCAGTTGGAGACGGTTTACACTGTGCTATTGGTAGCATTAAAGCCAACATTGGTCATACTTTTGTGGCTTCAGGAATAGCCAGTTTAATTAAAACTGCCCTGAGTTTGTATTACAAATATATACCTGCAACCCCTAATTGGTCTGGAGTAAAAACACCGCAACTATGGGAAGGTAGTCCTTTTTATGTTGCGACTGAATCTCGACCTTGGTTTTTGCAAAAAGAAGTCAAAGGAAGAATTTCTGCCATTAATAGTATTGGTTGTGATGGTTCTTTTGCTCACGTTATTTTATCAGAAGAAACCACTCAATCAGAACAGCCAAGTCGTTATTTACAGTCCAAATCTTTTTATCTTTTCCCCCTAGTTGCCAATGATCAATCTACGTTATTAGCAGCATTAGATCACCTAGAAGCAACAATTAATAACACAGATAATCTGCAAAATGCAGCCAGTCAAAACTTTCTCAACTGCCAAAAAAACTCTGACTCTCAATATACATTATCCATCACTGGACGTAACCAAACAGAATTAATTAAAGAAATTAATTCCGCTAAAAAAGGCATTGCCAACGCCTTTATAAATGGTAAAGACTGGCAAACACCTATGGGTAGTTATTTTACCCCCAAACCATTAGGTAAAACTGGCGAAGTTGCCTTTATTTATCCTGCTGCTGTTAACTCCTATGTTGGTATTGGTCGTACCTTATTCCGTCTCTTTCCCAAAGCCTTCGATGATGTCATTCTCAAGAGTCTTTATAAACGCGCCGCCGATGTCGAAAAATTAGTATTTCCACGCAGTTTAAGGAAATTAGCTACTAGAGAATTAGAAACATTAGAAAAGAAATTGTTAGATGATTCTCTAGCGATGCTGGAAGCAGAAATGCTATTCACCAGATTTATGACCACCATTCTCAGCGAAGACTTTGAAGTTAAACCCAAATATATCTTTGGCTACAGTTTGGGGGAAACAAGTATGATGGTTGCCCAAGGAGTTTGGAGTAATTTTTATCAAGGTAGCAATACCTTTAATTCCTCTACTTTATTTGGTGATAGATTATCTGGCCCTAAAAATGCCGTGCGAGAATATTGGGGACTAGAAAATGATCCACACAAAACATCTGATCCTTTATGGGGTAACTATGTTCTCATGGCTACTCCTGAGAAAATTAGAGAATGTTTAAAAGGTGAAAATCGTGTTTATTTAACCCAAATTAATACACCGGAAGAAGTATTAATTGCCGGTGAACCAGCCGCTTGTCAACGGGTAATTAAAAAATTGGGTTGTAATGCTTTCCCCGCACCATTTGATCATGTCATTCATTGTCCAGCCATGGCATCAGAATACGGGGAAATTTTTAGACTCAATAACTTACCTGCCCAACAAATTCCAGGCGTAACATTTTATTCTGCGGCACAATATCAACCAATTTCTTTAGAAAGTGAATCTATTGCCCATCATATTGCCACAGGTTTATGTCAGGAATTAGACTTTCCCCGCTTAGTTAATCGTGTTTATGCAGACGGGGCAAAAATATTTATTGAAGCCGGTGCTGGTGGTATTTGTTCGCGCTGGATTACTAAAAATCTCGGCAATCAAGAACATATTACCGTATCTCTCAACAGACGCGGTATGGATGACCATAGTTCCCTAGTCAAAGCATTAGCTAAACTGCTGAGTCATCAAGTCAAGTTGAACTTATCACCACTGTATAATCTATCCTCAGAAAATCACCACAAGAATAAATTAACCCTCAGAACAATTACTTTGGGTAGTAAATCTATGAGCGCGAAGATTTTAAACCCAGAAAATCAGAAAATTTTTGCTAATCACCAACAGCCAAAAATTTCTGTTCATCTAGAGGATAAAATCATTAATTCTTTATATACAACAGAAAAAATAGCACCCACAGAAATTTACCCTCAACCTCAGCCCAAAATACAGAAAAATACCATGAAAACTATCATGGAGAACGGTTTAGAATTGTCAAAGAAACTAAAATTCTTTGCATCATCTCCCCCATTAAAGCCAAACATAAATCAAACATCTGGTGAAAAACTTCCCATGAGTGATACAAAAATTTCTCAGTATCAACAACTGAGTCAAAATACTGCTAAATTAACGAAAGCACACATAAATTTTTTGACCACTAGACAAGATTTTAGTCAGCAAATGAGTGAAATTATTCAATTGCAATTAGCTTGTGCGGAGAATTTACTCAAGGAAGAGAAATAATTCATTTTTTTAACGAACCGCAGAGACGCAGAGGACACAGAGGGAAGAAAAAACAGATTCGTAGGGTGTGTTAGCGACAGCGTAACGCACTAAACTCTCGATAATATTACCTATCTTATAGCAGGAGGCAGATGTTAGGAAGCAGGCGGGTAATTTTGTTCTTTCTTCTTTCTTCCTTTTAAACTCCTGAACTTCTGAACTTCTTAATTCTTACTTTCATTTCCCATCCATCCATTACTTATTAATTGAGGAATACCTACCGTGACAACTATCGAGACGGTACTAAATAAACATGATAATGGACTTGGTTTTTTAAACTGGCATCATCATCAAAACCAAGTATGGAAAGGTTCATTAGATTGTGTTAGCTTTGAAAGAAGTACAATCAAAGATAAATTATTAACTTTGGATCAACCTTGTCATATTATTAAAATGGCAGGAAAAATAGGTATAACTAATGATGGTTATTTAGCACCTAGTGATCATAATTCTTCTGGACAACCTGAACTTTTAATCTCACTTCCTCCCCTCCGATTACAACAACTTGGCGACCCTAGTTTTCTCGCTGCTTATGGTGTAAAATATGCCTATATGACAGGGGCAATGGCTGGAGGAATTGCCTCTGAAGCTATGGTAATTGCACTCGGAAAAGAGAAAATTTTAAGTTCTTTTGGTGCAGGTGGTTTATTACCAGAACGTTTAGAAACTGCTATTAATACTATTCAACAAGCGTTACCAAATGAACCCTATGCTTTCAATTTAATTCACAGTCCTAATGAACCAGCTATTGAACGCCGGGCTGTAGATTTATATTTGAAATATTGTGTTAGAATAGTAGAAGCATCGGCATTTCTAGACTTAACTCCTAATATCGTTTATTATCGAGTTGCTGGGTTAAGATTAAATGCAGCTAACCAAATTGATATCAGAAATAAGGTGATTGCTAAAGTTTCCCGTCGGGAAGTAGCGACGAAATTTTTGCAGCCAGCGCCAGCGAGAATTTTGAAGGAATTACTTGACCAAGGACTGATTACGGAATTACAGGCACATCTCGCTAGTCAAGTACCAATGGCTGATGATATTACCGTTGAAGCTGATTCAGGTGGTCACACAGATAATCGTCCTTTAGTATGTTTATTACCCTCGATTATTGCCCTCAGAGATGAAATTCAACGCCAATATAATTACTCAGTTCCTATTAGAGTGGGTGTAGCTGGAGGTATTGGTACACCAGAATCAGCTTTAGCTGGTTTTATGATGGGTGCTGCCTATATTGTGACTGGTTCAATTAATCAAGCTTGTGTGGAATCTGGTGCTTGTGAACATACGAAAAAGTTATTAGCACAAGCGGAAATGGCGGATATGATTATGGCTCCCGCCGCAGATATGTTTGAAATGGGAGTAAAATTGCAAGTTCTCAAACGGGGGACAATGTTCCCGATGCGGGCGCAAAAATTGTATGAATTATATCGCACTTATGACTCTATTGAACATATCCCCGCAGCCGAAAAAGAGAAGTTAGAAAAACAAATTTTCCGTAAAACTATTGCAGAAGTATGGGAAGGTACAGCCACTTATTTATCGCAAAAGAATCCTGAAAAATTGGGTAAAGCTGTTAATAATCCCAAACTAAAAATGGCTTTAATATTTCGGTGGTATTTGGGATTATCTTCTCGTTGGTCTAGCAGTGGTGAAAGAGGCCGGGAAGTTGATTATCAAATTTGGTGTGGTCCAGCCATGGGTGGTTTTAATGATTGGGTGCGTGGTTCTTATTTGTCAGAACCTCATCAGCGTCATGTGGTAGATGTAGCTGACCAAATCATGAAAGGTACAGCGTTTTTATACCGCATTCAAAGTTTAAAAATGCAGGGTTTGCAAATGCCTCCTGATTATTGTCAATATCAGCCTATTTTATCTACATTGGAGAAGTAAAATGAGTTTAAAACAGTGCTATAGTGCGGAAAATATTCAAGCATTTCTAGTAACTAATCTGGCAGAAGTTATTGGAGTTAGTCCATCAGAAATTGATGTCCATGAAAATTTAGAAAATTATGGTTTGGATTCTGCTCAAGCCATGATTATTATTAGTAAGTTAGAAGAATTATTAGGTTTTAAACCTTCTCCTATTTTACTTTGGCATTATCCGAATATTGCTGCACTTTCTGGGCGTTTATCGGAAGAATCAACGGATGATTCTCAACTAAAAGATCCAAATTCAACTACCAATGCTACTGTTAATTTTGCTCCTCCTGTTCTAGATTTAGGTGCGGAAGCTGTCCTTGACCCAACCATTCAACCTGTCGGTACTGCGGCTTTTATTACTAACCCCAAAAATATCTTTTTAACTGGGGGAACAGGTTATTTAGGTGCTTTTATTATCAAGGAATTACTAGAAGCAACGGACGCAAATCTTTATTGTTTAGTGCGGGCTGATGATTTAGAAGCAGGAAAAAGCAAATTAGAAAATAATTTGCAACAATATGGCATTTGGGAAGATCAATATAGTAGCCGAATTATTCCTGTTATTGGTGATTTAGCCCAGCCACATTTAGGTATTGATGCTGAACAATTTCAAAATCTAGCTGCTAATATTGATACTATTTATCATAGTGCAGCTTTACTCAATTATGTTTATCCTTACTCCGCCCTCAAAACAGCGAATGTTTTAGGTACACAGGAAGTTTTACGTTTGGCTTGTCAAACTAAAGTGAAGCCATTTCATTATGTTTCCAGTGTGGCTGTTTTTGAATCTTCTGCTTATGCTGGTCAGGTAGTTAAGGAACAGGATGATTTTAATGATTGGGAAGGTATTTTTCTAGGTTATTCCCAAACTAAATGGGTATCAGAAAAATTAGTCAAAATTGCTGGCAGTCGCGGATTACCTATAACTATTTATAGACCTCCTTTAATTGCTGGAGATAGCAAAACTGGGATTTGTAATACCCATGATTTTATCAATTTGATGATTAAAGGTTGTCTACAAATGGGGTGTTTCCCTGATGTAGATTATATGTTGGATATGTCTCCTGTGGATTATGTAAGTAAGTCTGTTGTTTATCTTTCTCGACAAGAAAAATCTGAGGGTAAGGCTTTTCACTTACAACATCCTCAACCGGCTTCTTTAAAATCTTTGGTTGATTGGGTGCGTTCTTTTGGATTTTCAATTAAGATGATTCCTTATGAGGAATGGCAAGGAGAGTTAATTAATAATATTACTTCTCCAGATAATCCTTTATATACTTTGCGTCCTTTCTTATTAGAACGTTGGTCTGATGAACAAATCACTATTCCTGATTTGTATTTGCAAGCTAGAAGACCAATTATTAGTTGTGAAGAAACTTTAGAGGCACTTAAAGGCAGTTCTATTGTTTGTCCTACAATTGATTCTCAATTGTTACTAACTTACACATCTTATTTAGTACAAACTGGTTTCTTGAGTCTTGCTTAATGGTGTTGGCACGGTTAAACCGTGCCTATTCCAGCTAATTCACTTTTTTTGAAAATGAACATAAAAAGTCAGGGAACAGTTTTGATTACCGGTTCTGCTAATGGTATTGGTTATCAGTTAGCCCGGATTTTTGCCCACGAACATTATAATCTTGTATTGGTAGATAGACTAGCAGAAAAACTTAACAAAATAGCTGTTGATTTTCAAGAAGAGTTTGGAATTTCTGTTAAACCTATTATCAAAGATTTATCTCTCTCTTCCTCTCCTGAAGAAATTTTTACAGAGTTGCAACAGGCTGGTATTAAAATTGATATTTTGGTGAATAATGCCGGGTTTGGTACTTATGGTTTGTTTAATGAAACTAATCTTAATACTGAATTAGAAATGTTACAAGTAAATTTAGTTTGTCTTACCCATTTAACTAAGTTATTTCTCAAGGAAATGGTTAAAGACGGTAACGGTAAAATCTTAAATGTTTCTTCTGCGGCTGCTTTTCAACCAGGCCCTTTAATGGCGGTTTATTTTGCTACAAAAGCTTATGTTTTATCTTTTTCTGAAGCGATCGCTAATGAGTTAGAAGGTACAGGTGTCACTGTCACAGTTCTTTGTCCAGGTTCAACTATATCCGCATTTCATGAAAGAACAGGTATGGCAGATTCTAAATTGCTGAAAGGTAAAAAGATGATGGATGCCGAAACTGTTGCCCAAATAGGTTATGATGCTTTAATGAAGGGAAAAATAATTGTTATTCCTGGTTTTATGAATAAGCTGATGTCAAAATGTATACGGTTTATTCCTAGAAAACTTGTGACAAAAATTGTAAGAAGGATGCAGGAAGATAAGTAAGGGGGAGGCGTTCTGAAGAAAAATCAATGGTTTTGTTGGGTTGCGCTGTGGCTGAACCCAACTTACTTTTTTGTCCACTGAAGGGTATTTATTAATATCTAATGTAAGAGGGTGTTTGAAAAGTCTCTCATAGTGTATCAAATATTTTTATATCCCCCTAAATTGCCCTTTTTAAGGGGGACTTTGACTTTAGTTCTCTCTTTGCTAAGGGGCATTAGATGATATCTGTAAGTGCCTAAAATCACAACCTAAAACTCTTCAAACATCTTCTAAGGTGTTGGTGCGGTTTTTAAATTTTGAATTTGTTGACTAAAGTATGTTTCTTGATGTTTGAGTTCTTGGGCTATTTTTAATCCTTGCTGAAATGCTGTTAATGCTTGGGGATATTTTTGGATTTCTAAATATAGCTCACCAATTTTTTGATATGCTGACATTAAGCCATAAAAGTTGCTGGCTAATGTTTGGGTTTGAATGAGAATTTGGCTAGTTTCTAAAGCTGCATCTATTTGTTTTTGAGAACGATAAAAAACAATTAATTTTTCTAATGCTTCTGCTGCTCTGGCGTATTGTTCTAATTGCCAGGCGGTAGTATAGGCTGATTGATAGTTATTAAAAGCCTGTTGGGTTAAATTGGGGTTGTTTTTAGCTAGGGATTCATAATTAGGGCTTGCTGAATAAACACAAAACCTAGATAAATCAAGAGTTGAGGGGGCAGAAAAAAGGAACAAAGTGCAAGAAAAAGGGGTAAAATAGATAAAAACCCTTGCATCAAGGTGCATCAAAATGTATCGCA
>JBJTUF010000254.1:0-15181 GCA_046080565.1 Cuspidothrix sp.
ACGTCTTTTTTACCTGATTTGATTAGTGAACTTGATTATTTAGTGAAGTTTACACAACAAAATCTTATCTTTATTTCTGCTTGACTACCTACTCAATTCTCCTCAAAGTTTTTTTCGACTTTTTCAGCAAACCCTAATTATTCTAATTTTTTCTTTTTCTAGACTATTTTAATTCTTTAAAAACTGCTCCACTATTCAATCTTTTTTTCACCCACTAACAACTGTCGAATCATTAATGTAGCAGGTAGTATTGTTAGGGAGCATATCAACTTTGTTAGAACAAAAGAACTAAACAGGCTCTAAAGCTTGGCGTTGAGATAAGCACAGCGATGTTTGAGGACTTGAGAGACATTCGATTCATTCCATTGTGCGCCAGAGATTTTTAATCGGCGATCTATCTGTTTGATAGTAGACTCGACGGCACCAGAACCAATAGAACAAATACCCTCAGTTTGATAATAATCATAATTGACAATTCGATGGCGATGAGTTTCCAAATACTGGCAGAAATTTTGAGCTTTTTGAGATTGAAGTGGAGATATGAGAGCGAGAGTTTCATCAACTTTTCCAAGACAGAAGAAAAGTTTCCGCAGCTTTGAGTCGCTTGAGAGAACCACCTACTTTATGTAGATTTTCAACGAGATGAAACCAATCTAAAATCTCCCGTCTTTCTCCTGGACAATTAAATTGTCGAATTATCTTCCAAATTCCCGGATGTCCATCACCTAAACAGGTTAATGGCTCTGCCAAATGTTGTCGATTTACCCAATCGATTAAAGATTCATTTTCACCCAATCTAGCTACTTTTATTCCTTGGTTAATGCAAATAGCTTTATAGTCTTTCCAGATGCATGGTTCTCCTTTTTGTTCAGTCCTAAGCCTTACCTTTCCACCGTCCACGCTAATTTCTTCTATTTCTTGTTCGTCTCCTATTTCGGGAAACTCATAACGCTGAACGATTCTTTGTTGTGTACTAGCAGAAATCGACATCCCAGTATATTTATAAATATCTTGTGCTGCATTTTCATAGGATACATTTGCACTTGCTCTCAAGCAACATTGCTCTAAATAAGGACTTATTTTTTGATTGTTTTCTAGTTTTAACTTTCGTGCCTGTTTTTCACTGACTGGCAATTCTCCAAGAATGCTTTTTATTATTCTTACTCTTCCCGATGAAGTTCCTGTTGCTTCTTTGAGAAAAAAACCCCTAATTCTGGTGTAATATATTCTAAAGTCTGTGCTCTGATTGTTTTTTCAATTCCTGCTAAACTCTCTAATTCTTCAGTTTTTGCTTCTTTACAGCACTTTGCGTAACGGTTTGGTACAAAAATTTAGGACAAAATTATTACATCAAGCCGGAAACTAAGATATAAACTGTACCAGATAGACGTGCAAAGTGCTGTATATAGGATTTCGGCTATGGCTTTGAGATGCTCCTTGAGTTTTTTCTGATTAGCTAGTTCCATGATTGAGTGGGGGATTGATTTCTTCCTTTATTTTCGCTGATTTTCACCCCTATTTGCTAGTTCATCTGTTCTAACAAACTTGAGATGCTCCCGAATCACCTTCTTTAACTCGAATTTCAGATACAGTACCTGAGACAGCAGCATCAAGTTTAATTGTTTTGTCTTTCGGTTCTATTCTTCCTCTTCCAGTACCAGTTTCATCTACTTTAGATAAGATTGCCCAAGGTAAAACTATAGAGACAAAAATAACTAAAAAGTATAATAATCCTCTTGTCCAAACTTGGGGTAAGCTATCAAGAGCTTCTTTGGTTATATCAGACCAATCATCTCTGGTATTGACTCTTTCTACTGGTACTTCAACTGCTAATTCATTTGCTAATTCTTGGTATTCAGATACTTCTTGTTTTGTTAGATAACTTTGAATCCGTCCATTAAGTAAGTCTGTCATTGTTACTACCTTGTTAAAAACTTATTATGAATTGTTTAAGGGGATTGGTTAGTGTTTTTCTATTCTATCTTTTGTAATTGCTGTTGATTGAGATAGAAATAATGCCCTCGTTTTGACATTAATTCTTCATGATTTCCTTTTTCAATTAAAACACCTTTGTCTAACACTAAAATTACATCTGCATTTTTGATGGTAGAAAGACGATGGGCAATTACTAAGGTGGTTCTACCTTTGAGTATGGTGTTTAAATTCTGTTGAATAATTCTTTCTGATTCTGTATCGAGATGGGAAGTAGCTTCATCTAAAACCAACAATCTAGGATTACCTAATAATGCTCGTGCGATCGCTATTCTCTGTCTTTGTCCACCAGATAGCAACCCTCCACCTTCACCTATTTGGGTTTCATATCCCATTGGCAATTTTTTAATAAACTCATCAGCACCTGCTAATTGTGCTGCTTCAATGACTTCTATTAAAGGTACTCCGGAACTATAACTAAGGCAAGTAAGGCCATTTTCCAGCTATACCAAAGCATTAATCCTACATAGATAAAAACTGTAAATAAATCTAGGAGAATTGATGATGCTTCACCAGATAAAAAACGTTGAATTTTGCGATTTTCTTGAACGCGAGAGATAATATCTCCCACATAACGAGATTCAAAAAAGCTTAATGGTAGTCTGAATGTGTGACGAATAAAACCCACAATCATGGCTAAATCTACCCGATTTGCTACATGATCTAGGAGATATTGCCGCAAGCCCATCATGGCTACACGAAATAAGCTAAATAATAATAGCCCTAAACCGACTGCTGTTAAAGTGAGTTCGGAACGTTGTACTACTACTCGGTCTAAAATTAGTTGGGTAAATAGGGGGGTAATGAGTCCAAATATCTGGATAAATATGGAAGCAATAAAGACTTCCAGAAGTATCAAAGAATGTGGTTTCATTAATTCAAAGAATTGCCAAAAAGGTGTGGATGTTTCTTTGGCATCTTTTAACATTGCTGTTGGTTGCAGTAGTAAAGTATAACCTGTCCAATCTGCTTTAAATTCGGCATGGCTAAGGGTGCGTTGACCGATCGCTGGATCGGCTACAACTACGTGCTTGGGAGTGATTTCATAGACGACGATGTAGTGTTTACCTTCCCAGTGAGCGATCGCAGGTAATTTTTGTTTAGCTAATTGATTTAAACTGGCTTTCACTGGTCTAGTAGCAAAACCCAGGCTTTCGGCTGCTGTTAATAACCCTCGCAAAGATGCACCATTACGATCTACATTAGCAATATCCCGTAAACGATTCACACTAAAACGTTTTCCCCAATATCGAGACACCATCACTAAACAAGCTGCACCACAGTCAGAAGCACTTTGTTGGTAAAAAAATGGATAGCGACGGATGACGTGCTGCCATAAATGTGTGACTCGTTGAGTAGGGCTGGGAAAATAGGCTTTACTAATCTTTGGTTCTGATTTTGTTACTGTTGTAGCAGAAGCTAAAAGTTCCGGTTGTGGGTTGGTGTTTTCTACTTCTGAAGTCGAATCTGTAGCTACTAATAGGCTATTTAATTTTTGTGCTTGATGCCATAAATGTTCTTTAATTTGGGGGTATTTAGCCATTAATGGCGATAAAACTGTACTTGGGACAAAACAAAGCTGCAAATTTACTGTTATCCTGGTTATTATTCCGTTGTTGTCGTGTGGATAACCCTAGTTGTTTGAGTAAACGTTTAATATGGCGATCGCTCACTTCAATCCCAAATTCCTTGGCTAAATGCTTTTGTAACCAGTTCGCAGTCCACCGCCGAAATGAATAGCCATGATCTCTAGGACTACTATGCAAAAGTTTTTGTAACCGTTCTAAATACTGCTCATTTACTACCTTGGGGCGACCAATAGGACAATCTTGCCATTGATGCGCCATCCCCATCCGTGCTATATGCATCCAATGTCTAACCGTTGCAGCACAACATCCCAGAGTTTGACAAATTTCTGTTTGGGTTTTCCCTTCATCCGCCAACGGCATGATTTCAATTCTCTGGCGGTATGACTCAGGGTAATCCTCTTGTAGACTTTTTTGCAGCAGTTTCCGCTGAAAAGGTGTTAATAATTTACTGTTACTAGTTAAATTACTTAGTTCTCTAATCTCAACTTCTGATTGATAATAGGACATAATGCACCCATTTAAAATTTATTAACATTGGTAAAAACTAAAGCTATTAGTTACTCTAGTTTTGCCTCAATGCAAACCCAAGATTGTCTTCCATGTCATTTTGGCAATACAAACATTTTGCACTAGGCATAATACTTGACATACTTATCTAACCAGAAATTTTTCAGAGTTTTTAGATGTTAATTTTGACTTTAGATAATCTAGAACACTCTGTTTAAGTAGAGATTAAATCTTCACAAATGTGCCAAATCTTAAACAAACTTTATGTCTCTATAAGTTCCGATA
The DNA here is from genome assembly GCA_046080565.1 of Cuspidothrix sp. Taxonomy (GTDB): domain Bacteria; phylum Cyanobacteriota; class Cyanobacteriia; order Cyanobacteriales; family Nostocaceae; genus Cuspidothrix. Next base: position 4,374 of record JBJTUF010000254.1, read on the forward strand.
TAGAATTGATCAATTCTTCAAGGATTGTAAAATCAGTGGTTATAATCTAGAGGATACCAAAGTCAATGAAACACGTTTTTTAGCTTTAGTATTATTGATTATCATTGCTTATAGTTTGGCTGCACGGTCAACCTATGAAAAAATTAGATATAGAAACTTATGCCGGACGTATTCAACAACATCATGACAAGTAACCACGCCAGAGTAATTTTAGCTTTTCTCTCTACGGACAACTATGGATTTATGGCATGGAATTATGGGCTGATTTAGCTCTCAACTTAATCTATTTCAAGCCTCATAAACGCCTCTTTTTTCAACGTGGCTTTCAGACTCTATCCCTTATGAAACAAACTGTTTATCCACCTTGTTACCTGTTAAGGAAAATCTCTTATCTAAAACTGTGTCATCAAATATAATATAAGCATTCTTGTCAGGGACAATGATGTCTTTCACGTTATCCCAAAGTAAACGAGGAGTTAATTTTTCATTTCTTAAATAATAATTAATTTTATCATGACTAATATTGTCTAAATTTTCTGCTAGATTAGTCATTATGTAGTTGATTTGACTGCTAAGTAAATACTGGCACTAATTAAGTTTAGTAAATTTCATAGTTAATTAATTTCTTAATTCACCCTCTAATTATTTTCTTATAAAATTAGTAACCGCTATTTATTTAATCTATTACTATTAACAATTCTCAAAAAGTCTGATTCCATCACATCTTTATCGTTAGTACACATCTACTATTAATTAGCAATCACTTTCTCAGTTGTATAAGTCTTTTATAGTATATATCTACTATTGATTAGTGATCGCTGTGCCAGTTGCGTAAGTCCTGAAAGGAAAAAATTGGTTGTTAAAGATAACCCAAACTATTGCCTCTTACCTCGCCTCAAGGATAAATAGCGTTGCTGATTTGATGTATGAAAATGATTTTTGATGATATTCAAACCCTTGTAGAGATGTTCCATGGGTAGGGATTCTCGTCTCTACATTGAAATTCATACCTGGTTTCAGCAACGCCATTTTAACCCCTAACTAATTAAGTGTATTTTGGCAATTACCAAGGACTACCAATCATTGTAAAGGCAGACCAATAATAAGGATGGGATAAGTTGCGATTTTTAATATTTAGTAGTTCTGGTGGTAAAGAAATTCCTCTTCTCGTACCTATTAATTCGCCATTTTTGATGCTAACTTTACCTTGAATCATGGCTAATTGCGCCTGTCGTAAAGCTTCCGATTTGATTGGTGCTGTCTTTAATTTTTGATAAAATTCGTTCATTAATCCTAATGTTCCCTCATCACTAACATACCACAAACTAGCGAGAGCAGATTTAACCCCAGCTTGCACAGCTAAACCAGCAAAACCTAATTCTACTTGTTCATTTCCTAATGCTGTGCGACAAGCACTTAATACTAATAATTCTACCGGGGGATTTCTCAAACCTAATGTGCGAATTTGGTTGATTTGTAGTTTTTCTTCTCCCCAAAATTGAATATATGATTGACTAGAATCTCCAGGATTAAATTCTCCGTGGGTAGCTAAGTGAACGATTTGTGTAGGTCTTTGTTGGCGTTGTTTTTGCAGGTTTTGAATGGTAAATTCTTGATTAATAAAATAGCGATTTTCCCCAAATTCCTTAGCGACTGTGGGTAGTTCTACCATGACTCCAGGTAAAGGATTTTGATTAGGACTGGTGAATTTAGATGCTCCCATGAGCAAAATTTGTGCATCTCTTAAAGATTTATAACGAGTATCCATTAAACTCATGCTGGGAATCAGTCCCATGTTATATTTCTCAATCAGATAGTTTTTACCATCGTATAAGGCAGCAAAAGGAAGCGATCGCAAATTATTATCAACGGACAACAACAAAGTATCTATTTTCTCTGTTACTAATGCTGCTTCTATGGGTGCAACTAGAGAATTATAGAGAGTTTTCCCTGACTCTTTATAACCATTAATCTTCACATCTGTAACATTATTACGGAAAAGTCTGATATCAGCAATTAATTTTTGTCTATCAATCTTCACATTGTGATGAATAGGTTTGCCATCAGGTGTAATGATCACTAAATCCAAAGATTTAGGTTGTGATATCATGTAAAATATTGCTGATCTTTTGCCAGTTTGTTTCAGAATTGATCTTAGAGCAGCTTGGATAGTTTCTACTGTTTGCGGTTGAGAATCTAGTTGTAATTCTTCTCCATAATATCCTTGATATTCTCCAGATAATACTTGTTCAATGGAAGACACAGCACCTTTTATATTACCTGCTATCAGTTGGTTTGATACTATTTGGCGATTGGTATTACTATCTGATAAAATATTGTCTACGTTATTATTAAGAATAACGCTTGTATCTTTTACGTCTAACTTAGGTGCGTTGTTATTAAGAATAACGCTTGGACCTTTTATGTCTAACTTAGGTGGAGTAAATATTTGTACATCAGGTCTAAGGTCAGTAGAAATGATACTAATATTATTTTGAGTATAAGTTGATGAAAATAATATTTGTGGAAGGATACTATTACTTACACCAGTTGTAATTGCACCAGCAGTACCGTGACTACCCGCATTACCAACAGTGAAGGATAGTACACCGGGATGATAGATGACAATACTACCACCACCTAAACCCCCTGCCGTGGAGATAGATGCTAGAACCCCATTTCGATCTATAAATGTACCCGTAGTGCGTAATGTGTCATGAGATCTAATCTCAACATTACCACCAACACCTGAGATTCCACCTTGAGCATTAATAGAATCAATGATAGTTGTAATGGGGTCAATTGTCACATTACCACCATTACCAAACTTGGCACTAGAATCTATATTACCAGTAAAAATTTGATTTGTCGCTAATATTCTAATATTACCACCAACATTAGGAGAACTAGAATTAATATTACCTGTGCTGATGTTTGTACCTGTTAAACTAATTTGTTGACCAGAAGTAGTAATGTTTCCTGTGGTGATATTATTGCTACTGTTTAAACCCACTCCTCCTATATTTGTGATCATGTTACCTAAGTTAATACTTCCAGTTGCAAACTGATTTATACTGGCAGCATTAATATTTTTTCCAGTGACATTTACAGCTTGATTAATGATGATATTACCCAGAAAATCTCTAGTATTTCCTAAGTCTTTATTAAATGTAATATTACTACCAGCATTGAGAGTTAGATCATAATTACCGTTGATGGTGTTAGTTGTAATAGAGGTCTTGGCAGTGAGGATGGTACTATTATTCAGAGTGATAGGATCATTGAGTTGAATATTTCCTGCTGTTGCTGTGAGATTGCCATTTAATTCTGTTGTTCCCTCAGCGTCGGTACTGATGGTGGCGGCCGTAACATTGGATAAAGATGTTTTACCACTACTATTAATATTTAAACTGGTGAGAGGTTGAAGATTACCTACTGCTTCTGTAAAGATCACGTTAGCACTACCAGAGTTAATATTCAGATTGACATTACCATTTACTGTCTTGTTGAATAGCACTCCTTGGTTACTTGTGATGGTGGAGTTGTTGGTAAATAAGACAGGATAGTTATAAACTTGAGGTGCAATAGTGGTAATATCCGCACCGATGTTAATGGGAGAATTAAAATTAATTTCTGGAGCAATAATAGCATTATTTGCATTGGTTTGACCTAAGGGCGATCGCAATATTACCGGATCAAGAAAAGTTGTAATTCCTGTAAAACTAATGATACCCCTACCATCTTGTCTACCAATGATAATAGAATTGAAACCATCCTGTAAGGCTTTAATATCCACTGCTGATAAGTTTAAAGTTGTAGATACATCAGCTACACCACCTATATTAATATTTTGATCAACAGTAAATGGTTGCAAGGTTAAATTTCTATTTCCCGCGACAGTTTTATCAAAATTAATTTCTTGTCCGGTTAAAATCACATCACCATTAGCAATAACAGCATTATTATAGGTCTGTGCATTGGTAGTTGTCACATTACCATTAATTTCTGTCATCCCTATACCATTAATAGTTAAGTTATTTAATGGAGTTAGACTACCCACTTTACCCAGAAATTGAACCTTACCTGCATCTGGATTTAAAGTTAGGGAATTATTGCCAGAAATAGTCCCATTAACATCGTTATTAAAAATAATATTTCCCGATGATGTGGTAATAGTCAAAAGAGGCTGATTTAAGCTAACATTGCCAGTAAAACTAACCCTTCCACCTGTTGAGGAACTAAATGTATTAATAGAACTACCTTGTAGTAAAATATTACCATTAATTGTTTCAAGAGCGATCGCACCGCCATTTCCTGACAGTGAGTAAGAGTCTATATCTGTGGTAGAGATATTACCCTCAGTGGTAGTCAAAGTTATATTTCCTGCATTTTTCGTATTTCCAGCAGCAAATGAATATGAATAGGATTCTATCTTTCCTGTAGTAATATTCCCTATTGTGGAGAGTTTAATATTTCCGCCATTTTCCGTGCTTCCAGACTTCGTTATTGAGGCAGATTGTAAATTTGCAGTAGAGATATTACCCCCAGTAGTAGTTAAGGTTATATCTCCTGCATTTTTTGTATTTCCAGCAACAATTGAATATGAATTGGATTCTATCTTTCCTGTAGTAATATTACCACCTGTTGTGGAGAGTTTGATATTTCCGCCATTTTCTGTGTTTCCAGTATTTGATACCGAGGCAGATTGTAGATTTCCAGTAGAGATATTACCCCCAGTAGTAGTTAAGGTTATATCTCCCGCATTTTTTGTATTTCCAGCAACAATTGAAGATGAATTGGATTCTATCTTTCCTGTGGTAATATTACCCTCTGTAGCCGAGAGTTTGATATTTCCACCCTTTTCTGTGTCTCCAGAATTTGATACCGAGGCGGATGATAAATCTTGTGTACTGATACTACCTCCAGTAGTAGTCAGAGTAATATTTCCACCATTTCCCGCGTTTCCAGTACCAATTGAATATGAATAGGAGTATAAGTTTTTTGTGGTGATATTACCCCCAGCTAAAATATTAATCTCACCTCCATCTTTGATACCCTGAGTGCTAATGTCACTGGTTATAATATCCCGGTTTGCTTTTAAGGTAATAGTTCCACCATTTGTACTAATTAAACTGTTGAGTGTGATCCCTCTTTGGGGAACAACTACACCAGAACTTGTTAATATTATTTCTCCATTATTATTAATTGTCACCCCACTCGCTTCGGAAATATTTCCCCCTGTTAATAATTGCGGTAAAGATAGGGGTGTAATTGTACTTGGTGCAGAAGTTTGACTAGGATTGATTTCTAAACTTAATAAATTTCCCAGTTGGGAAATTCTCACTAAACTTGAATCAGGAACGGAGACAATATTAATATTCCCTGCTAGGGCGATAATATTTCCCGTATTAATCATATTACCGCCAATTAAAGACAGGTTTTGTCCCGTTCTCACTTCTAAAGTACCTGCATTAAAAATGCTGCCGGGTTGGTTAACATTAAAGGCAAATTGACTAGGATTTCCTAGGAATTGAGCATAATTATTTACACCTGTAGCATTAAACCAAAAATTATTATTAAATCCTATACCTGTTGCTGTAGTCGCAGTAAAAGATGCCGGTACATTTAATTGGGTATTTGCACCGAAAATAATTCCGGACGGATTCATTAAAAATAGATTAGAATTACCTCCCGTCACTTGAATTAAACCATTAATTAGGGAAGGATTACCACCAATAACTCGCCCTAGAATATTTTGAATATTAGGACTAGATAAAAAGTTAGCAATTTCATTTTGATTTAAACCAAATTTATTAAAACTATGGAACAGATTTACTTGATCTGCTGATAATATCCCACCCTGAATATTAATTTGATTATTAGTTTGATTAATTACTGTTTCTGTGCCATCTGTTGCTGGAGTTACAGATTGGGCTTTGACTGGTTGTGAATATAAATTTGTTAGTATTAGTGCTAATAACCAATATTTTACCCTAAAGTAAACCATTCATTTGCTCCTATGTTGAATAAAATTCAAAATTATCTACGTCCATCTGCGTTTAAAATTTGCCCCCGCTATATTAGGATTATTCGCCAATATCTTCATTCCATAATTCTGGGTTATTAGTAATAAAATCACTCATCATTTCTTCACACTCGTCTAAACTACAATCTACAACTTCCACACCGTGAGATTCCATAAACTCCCTAGCACCAGGAAAAGTTTTTGATTCCCCCGCAATTACTTTTTTAATCCCAAATTGTACTACAGCACCAGCGCATAAATAGCATGGCATTAGTGTTGAATAAAGTGTTGTACCCTGATAATTGCCAATTCTGCCGGCATTGCGGAGACAATCAATTTCTGCATGGGTGACAGGATCACCATCTTGAACTCTTTTATTGTGTCCTCTACCAATAATTTTCCCTGCTTTAACAAGTACAGAACCAATAGGTATTCCCCCTGCTTCTTTTCCTGTTTTAGCTTCAGCAATTGCCGCTTGCATAAATTCATCCATAGGTTTAGCCCCCCATAATAATTACTTATGGTTATTTTATCACTGACAGTGGTATATATTGACCAGACTTACACAAAAGGTAAGGAAAGTAGAGGTTATCATCCTATTTTCCTGTGGAAAAATTGTGGAAAACTATCTAGTTTTTTCCACAAGTCAATAATTAGTGATTGGCAATTAGAAATAATAAGCGTAATATTTTTAGGAAGTTTATCAAAAAAAACCAACATTTACACTAATTTTAAGCAAAAATTAATAATATATTGTACTTTTCTGAAAATTTTCATCGAAAATTACAGATTTAGACTCGATAAATCAAATACTTGGTTGTGGAAAAGTCTAACAACAAGGCCTAAATAAAACAACCATTCTCAATTACTAAAAAGCTTACGCCGTATTATTTTTGACTTCCGCCTGGCGGTACTAGACTGTTATTTTTGGGAATGGGTAGCCATTTGAATGCGATCGCTTAACTGATGTAAAGTTTGAACTAAAGTCTGATCACTCTCTTGTAACTGGGTAATTTTTTCACAACTATACATCACCGTCGTATGGTCTTTACCGCCAAATTCTTCACCGATTTTCGGTAAACTCAAGTTTGTATACTGTCTCATTAAATACATCCCGATTTGTCTAGCCCAGCTAATTTCTCGACGACGGGAATTACTTTTTAAATCCTCAATCGCAATTTTAAAAGTATCCGCAACTATATTTAAAATAATCTCTGGAGTGGTTTCTATTTTTTGGCTAGGAGTACCTAAAATTGGGGCAAGATTTTCCACAGTCATCGGTAAACCCCAAATAGAAATATACGCAAGCGCCCGAATTAAAGCCCCTTCTAACTCTCGAATATTTGAGGTACAATTAGAAGCAATATATTCAACTACTTCCCCTGGTAAACGAATATTTTCATACTCAGCTTTTTTTTGTAAAATTGCCATCCTCGTTTCTAAATCAGGCGTTTGAATATCCGCAATTAGACCCATAGAAAACCGTGAACATAACCGTTCTTGTAAACTAGGAATTTGATTAGGAGGACGATCCGAAGCAATGACAACTTGCTTACCTGATTCATGTAAAGTATTAAAAGTATGAAAAAATTCCTCCTGGGTATATTCCTTACCCTCTAGAAATTGGATATCATCAACCAACAGTAAATCAGCAGCCCGGTAATGTTCTCGGAAACTTTGCATACTATCCTCACGAATAGCACTAATTAAATCATTTGTAAACTGTTCCGTAGACACATAAAATATCTTAGAACTAGGACAAATTTCCCAGCGATAATTACCAATAGCCTGCATTAAGTGAGTTTTTCCCAAACCCACACCACCACATAAAAATAAAGGATTAAATTCCCTACCTGGATATTCTGCTACAGCTAAAGCAGCAGCATGAGCCATACGATTATTTGGCCCAACAACAAACCGAGAAAAAACATATTTAGAATTTAAGTCTGAAGTCTTTTGGTTATTTATAGCTTTATTTGTCAAAATAGGACTGATAGATAGTAATTCTTGCCCCACCCCATATTCATGGAAATAAGAAACCTTATTCTCTTGATTATCTTCAACTACAGTAATATAAATTTCTACTGGATAACCAACAATATCTTGTACTACATTAGCAATAGTATGAATGTAATATTTCTGAAGCCAATTGCGTGCAAAAGGATTAGGGGCATATATTACCAAACAATTATTTTCTAAATGATGTGCATAAGCTGGTTTAATCCAAGTTTCAAATGTAGGAGGAGCTAACTCTAACTGTAAACGCTCTAATACATGATTCCACAAACCATCAAGAGAAATTTCCATTTACATCACCTTGATCCGTAATTCCTAATTTCTAACTGGTAATTACTTGATGTCACTTATAATCCTTTTGATCAAAACCAGGTAGCCAATATCCTAACACCGACTGACAAATACTCAACAAAAATCATGATAAAGATTAATCATCATCAAACCACTAAAAATATTCATATTACGTTTTTACGCCATAACTTGCCAAATAAAACCAGAAAATGGATTGCAGTCTGTGGTGTAGCAGTTTTGATGCTAGGAGGTTGTAAAAATCTCAACCAAAATACCTCAACTGCACAAAGTAATAATCCCCAAACACAAACAACTACTGCACCCATCACAGCAGCAGCACCGCCAATTCTATCTACAACTGGAGATCCCAATTTTGTTGTTAAAGTAGTCCAAAAAGTAGGGAATGCAGTAGTTCGCATTGATTCTACGCGCACCGTCACCACACAAGTTCCCGACGAATTTTCTGATCCTTTCTTTCGCGGATTCTTTGGCAATAGAATACCTATGCAACCAAGAGAAAGAGTAGAAAGAGGTAGCGGTTCAGGATTTATTATTAATTCATCTGGGCAAATTTTAACTAATTCTCATGTTGTAGATGGTGCTGATGCAGTAACAGTTACTCTCAAAGATGGGCGTACTTTCAAGGGAAAAGTATTAGGTGAAGATCCTGTAACAGATGTCGCTGTAATTCAAATTGATGCTAACAACTTACCCAGTCTAGCATTAGGTCAATCTGATACTTTACAACCAGGAGAAGCCGTAATTGCCATTGGTAATCCTTTAGGTTTAAATAATACTGTCACCTCTGGAATTATTAGTGCTACAGATCGTTCTAGTAGTGATATTGGTGCAAGTGATAAGCGTGTTGATTACCTGCAAACAGACGCAGCAATTAATCCTGGAAACTCCGGTGGACCATTACTCAATATCCGTGGTGAAGTCATTGGCATGAATACAGCCATTATTCAAGGCGCTCAAGGTTTAGGTTTTGCCATTCCTATTAATACTGTGCAAAAAATAGCCCAAGAATTAATTGCCAAAGGCAGAGTTGATCATCCTTACTTGGGAATACAAATGGTAACATTAACGCCAGAAGTTAAGGAAAGAATTGTGGCCAGATTTGGTGATAAAATAAATTTATCCACAAATCAAGGAGTGTTATTAGTGAGAATTGTTCCTAATTCACCGGCTGCTATAGCTGGACTACGCTCAGGAGATGTGATTAAAAGTATTAATAATCAACCAGTTGTCAAAGTTGAGGAAGTACAAAGATTAGTAGAAAATAGTAAAATTGGTATTCCTCTGCCAATGCAAGTGGAACGTGATGGCAGCAATTTACAGATTTTGGTCAAACCGGCACCTTTACCAGCAACCAGAGAAAATTAATCTTGGTAATTGGTAATTGGTAGTTGGTAAAATTCCTATTCCCTATTCCCTATTCCCTATTCCCTGTTACCTATTCCCTATTCCATATTCCCTATTCCCTGTTCCCTATTCCCTATTCCCTATTCCCTATTCCCTGTTACCTGTTCCCTATTCCCTATTCCCTATTCCCTATTCCCTGTTACCTGTTCCCTGTAAATAAAATGAATGAATTAGCAACAATCATTAAACTAGGTAATCCGATTTTACGGCAAAAAGCTATTTCGGTTGAGAATATCCATGATGAAAAAATTCAAAACCTAATTGATGAATTAATTACCTCTGTTACCCAAGCTAATGGTGTGGGAATTGCTGCACCACAAATAGCCGCATCTTACCGTTTATTTATCGTTGCTTCCCGTCCTAATGCCAGATATCCCCACGCCCCAGAAATGCCCCCAACCGCAATGATTAATCCCCAAATTGTTGCCCATTCTTCAGAAATGGTTAAAGGTTGGGAAGGTTGTTTAAGTGTACCTGGAATTAGGGGTTTAGTTCCTAGATATCAAACCATTGAAGTTGAATATATAGATCGCTATGGCAATTTACAAAAACAAGAATTAACTGATTTTACCGCCCGCATCTTTCAACATGAGTATGATCATCTAGAAGGATTAGTATTTTTAGATCGGGTAGAAAACAATCAGGATTTAATCAGTGAGGAAGAATATCAAAAATTAATCAGTAGTAATGGGTAGTTGATGATTGGTAATGGGGATTGGGTACTATGGTAAACAAATATTAAGTTGTTAAAAGTAACACTTGCTTGTATCTGCGCTTTAGTGTATTTTAAATTATAAGTAATCTGACAACATCTACATTAAGCACCTAAACAGATGACCCTGATCAAATCCTCTGAAACACTGAACTTGAATGGGCTAACCCATAATGATCTGTTAGGTATTGTGCAAACAGCCTGACAGGGGGACAAGAAGGAGAAAAAGCTTATGTAGTAAGAGATACAGAATGTGGGAGCAAAAAAAGATAAGTAATAAATAGTAAATATGAACTAACAGAGTAAAATGATAAGTGAAATATACCAGAAAGTGTTAGA
>JBJTUF010000255.1:0-16785 GCA_046080565.1 Cuspidothrix sp.
CAGCAAAAATAAGGTGTAGATGTCTAGATTGCATTGTGCTGTCGAGGGTTTAGTAATTTCTCTCATTCTCCCATACCCATTACTAGACGACCCTTATTTATCAATTCACTATTTTGTTATTCTGTCAATGCGTAAGTCCTATATTCATAGAAACTTTCTGATTTATTCTTCACTTTCTGTATATAAATCTGGTAAATTCTGCACTTGTACCCGCCGAGAAACTCGACGATATTTTTTGCTTTCTAACTTAGGTTCATAATGACTTTGACCTTTACCTTTAGATTTCAATTTTAATGTAGATTCAGGATCAGCTTGTTGTTTTAAATTAGTTTGATATGCGATCGCATCATTCAAAAATTCTACATAATGTTCATATCTTTCCCAGTCGTTACCCACCATACAACCAGGTTCATCTCGGTGTAAACAATCACTAAAGCGGCAATTTCCAGCTTCTAAACGATTTCTAACTTCAGGGAAATAATAAATTAATTCTTCTGGACTACAATGCAAATCAGGTTGATTAAAACCCGGAGTATCAGCCAACAAACCACCACTAGGGATTTCAAATAATTCCACATGACGGGTAGTATGACGACCACGGGCTAATTTACCAGAAACTTCACCCACACGGAGATTAGCATCGGGAATTAACATATTAATTAAACTTGATTTCCCCACACCAGACGGACCAGCAATCACGGTAATTTTGTTGTTTAAATATGCGCCAATTTGGGGAATATTCAGATGATTTTGCACACTAATAAAAATTGGCTGATAACCCCAACTAGAAAGGCGATCGCTAATTTCCTGTTGTTCCTGTGCCGTAATTAAATCACATTTATTCAAACACAACAGCACATCTACACCCGTAGATTCAGCCTTAATCAAAAACTTGCTTAACTGATAAGGTTCTAGAGGTGGATCAGCAACCGCAAAAACCAAGAGAATTTGATTAACATTAGCGATCGCCGGTCTATCTAACTCAGTATTCCGAGGTAAAACCTCCGAGATCGCCCCTCGTCCCCCAGTCCAGTCTGGTTCTTCTATGATCACGCGATCGCCTACCATCACCTGCTGGCCAATTTTCTTTAACCGTGTTCTCCGAGTACACAGGAGAATGGGAGCAGAAGAAAAGAGAACATCATTCTCACTCCTTTCCACCTCATCCATTTGCACACGATAGAAATTAGCCTGTACAGCTAACACCGTACCCAATAACTCTTGAGTAGAAACATTTTCCCCTTTCATCTAAGCAACAACCGGACAGCGGACGACCAAAGCAAAATAGGTAGAAAAGTCTGTAATTTGTTCTACACAATAACCAGCCATCGTCAAACTATCAGGAACTTGTTCTATGGGTTCACCCGGATCTAACCAGACCTCCAATAAACTTCCTGGTGGCATTTTTTCCAAAAATAGTTTTGTCCGCACAAAATTAATTGGGCAGGGGGTCCCACGTAAATCAAGTTGAGCGTCAGGGGTTAACACAGAAGACCCACTCATGATTTAAACAAGCCTCCTAAAAATCCTTCTAAACCGCCTTTACCCGTCCTATCTCCCTTAATTTTAGCTAGTTTCTCCAGTAGTTCCCTCTCCTCTGGAATAATCTTGGTAGGAATATCAATTAACACTGTCAGCATATGATCACCGCGACTCACAGGATTACCTAAACGGGGAACACCTCGGTTTTCTAACTTCATCACTGTATTTGGTTGTGTACCTGCGGGAATAATCAACTCCACCAGACCATCTACAGTATTTACCTCTAAACGGCAACCTAAAATCGCTTGTAGGTAGCTAATTTTGATTTCCGAGATAATGCTAATTCCATCCCGGTGAAATTCCTCATCTTCATTGACGAACAGGTAAACATATAAATCACCTGGAGGACCACTCCTTTGACCCGCATCTCCTTCTTGGGAAATACGTAATCTTGTGCCATTGTCTACGCCGGCGGGAACATTAATTTTCAGCTTCTTAGTAACTTGATTTGCCCCTTTACCATCACAAGCATCACATTTATCCTCTACCACCGTTCCTGTGCCATCACAGGTGGGACAAGTGGAAACTTGGGTAAAGCTGCCGAATGGGGTTCTTGTTACCCGTCTTACCTGACCTGAACCGTTACAAGTGGTACAAGTGCGGGGACGAGTGCCTGGTTTAGCTCCTGAACCGCTACAAACTTCGCAGGTTTCTAAATGGGAAATACGAATTTCCTTTTCACCACCAAATATGGCTTCCCGAAAATCTAACTTCAAGTCTAGACGGAGATCATCGCCCCGCACTGGGCCACTGCGCCGTCTTTGCTGGGGTTGTCCACCCATGCCACCACCGCCAGCAAAACCACTAAAAATGCTTTCAAAGATATCGGCAAAACCGCCCATATCGCCCATATCTTGGAAACCAGCACCAGCCGCCGCCGCTCCTGATACACCAGCTTCTCCAAAGCGGTCATAACGGGCGCGAACTTCTGGCTCTGATAGCACTTCATAGGCGCGGTTAATTTCCTTAAATCGCTCCTCTGCCCCAGCTTCTTTGTTAACGTCTGGGTGATACTTTCGGGCTAGGCGGCGATACGCCTGTTTAATTTCTTCTTTGTCGGCGTCACGAGAGACACCCAGGGTTTCATAATAGTCGCGGGCCATATAGCAAGGTTAAGAATTATAAGGAAGCAGAAATACGGAAGATAGTAGCTGATAGCTTTACGGTAACACTTTCACAAAGAATACAGAAATTCAGGGGTTTAGATAGGCATGAGTGACCTTAGCCATACTATTGTTTAATTTTTGTTAATAATTAATTTTAACGCTACTTTTTGCTAGTTTTTGGTCATAGTTTCATTAACTCATAGATTGCTGAGTATTGGGTATTGGTGTATACAGCGAGGGTTTTAAGCGATCGCTGTTGTCAATCAGTTTGATGATTTTCGTGGTAATCACAGAAATAGCCAAATTCAGATTTCGCCATGATCCCATCTGGTGATTAATCTTTTATCATTGTGCTATCTCGGTGTGGAAAAACCCACCCATTGATTATAGGGACTAGCCGTACCATTAAATGTGGAAAACCCAACCTATACTTTTATATATGTTTGTGGTATTGAATTTCCTAATCAACCTAATAGGCAGGAGACAACCGTCAAGCATTACCAGCTTAGTCTATGGTTTCATAATCAGTTTGTGAGTTATTTTCCTCATCAAAATCAAAGTTAAATTGTGGTGCTTGTGTATCAGCTACAGGAGGTGGACTCATTGATGATTCGACTATTTCTGTAGGAACTTCTATATCCGATTCATCTTTATTAGCCTGTTTATAAACATCCGTACCAATAGCAAAGAGGGTTTGCTGGAAATCTTCCAACAACCCTTTCAAGTTAGGCGGGGAGATATTTGGGTTATTCATTGCGGCTTGTAACTCCTCCGCTTTCTGATTTGCCAAGTTGATCAGTTTATCGCTCAAGAAATTGCGATTATCCCGTAATGTGGAAGCATAACTAAATAACAGATTATCGGCTTGGTTTTTCAGTTCCACCAGTTCTTTACGTCTTTGATCCTCTTCGGCAAACAACTCAGCTTGTTGCCGCATTTGTTCCACTTCAGCACTATTTAAACCCCCTGTGCTGGTAATGCGGATACTTTGTTCTCTACCTGTACCTTTATCTTGAGCGACAACCTTGAGAATACCATTGACATCAATTTCAAAAGCTACTTCAATCTGGGGTACACCGCGAGGAGCAGGAGGAATGCCAGTGAGGAGAAATTTACCTAAGCTTTTGTTATCTTTAGCCATGGCTCGTTCACCTTGGAGAATCTGAATTTCCACGGAGGTTTGGCCATCACCGGCGGTAGAAAAGACTTGGGATTTACTAGTAGGAATGGTAGTATTGCGATCAATAATTTTGGTAAATACTTCTCCTAGGGTTTCAATGCCTAAAGATAGAGGTGTGACATCTAAAAGTAGGAGGGTATCGAGTTCTCCAGCTAAAACCCCCGCTTGGATAGCTGCACCGACGGCAACGGCTTCATCGGGGTTAACGGAACGGTCTGGGGCTTTACCACGAAAAAATTTAATTAAAGCGTTTTGAACTGCGGGAATACGGGTAGAACCTCCCACTAAAATAATCCGATCTATATTTTGGGGTTTGAGTTCGGCATCCTTGAGGGCTTGTATCATCGGTTCAATAGTTCCCTCTATTAAATGGCCTGCCAGTTCTTCAAATTTAGAACGACTCAGTTCCATTTCCAGATGCTTGGGACCTGTGGCATCAGCCGTGATAAATGGCAGGTTGATAGAGGTGCTAACCATACTAGATAGTTCGACTTTGGCTTTTTCTGCTGCTTCCCGCAAGCGTTGGAGAGCCATTTTGTCTTGGGCAATATCTACCTTTTCTTCGGCTTTAAATCTTTCTACCATCCAACGGACAATGACATTATCAAAGTCGTCTCCTCCTAGATGGTTGTTACCACAGGTGGCTTTAACTTCAAATACGCCGTCTCCGAGTTGGAGGATGGAGACATCAAAAGTTCCTCCTCCTAGATCAAATACTAGAATTAACTGCTCTTGATCTTGTTTGTCTAAACCAAAAGCTAGGGCGGCAGCGGTAGGTTCGTTAATAATTCTTAATACTTCTAATCCAGCAATAGTACCAGCATCTTTTGTGGCTTGTCTTTGGGAATCTGTAAAATATGCTGGTACTGTAATTACAGCTTTTGTAACTGTGTCACCGAGGAAATTTTCTGCATCTTGCTTGAGTTTTTGCAAGACCATAGCAGAGATTTCTTGAGGTGTGTAATTGCGATCGCGAATTTGCACATCAACGGTATCATCTCTACCTTTAATACAGTTATAGGGGACACGTTCGCGCTCTAATTCTGTATCTTCCCAACGCCGACCAATAAATCTTTTGATACTGTAGACTGTGTTTTCTGCATTGGTCACGGCTTGTCGTTTAGCGAGTTGTCCAATGAGGCGCTCGTTACCTTTACCAAAACCAACAATACTAGGAGTAGTGCGCCCTCCTTCAGAGTTAGCAATCACTATTGGTTGTCCAGCTTCCAAAACAGCTACACAACTATTAGTAGTACCTAAATCAATCCCGATAACTTTTCCCATACTTAAAGTATTGTAAGTGCAATATTCTACCGTAATTGTTCACAGGCAGTTGTTTGACTACAGGTAACAGACTGATAGCAAAATTTATGCGATTTTTTATTATAAGCGATTATACACATTGAATTTACCGTTTTAAAAAAATACTATCATATCCGCACCCGTTACTGATAGTTGTCATTCAGAGTAAATTTGAGGTAACTCAAGTACAGACATGAATCATTAAACTCTTGTGGTGCGGGCATTTTGCTCGCTAAGGCTGTGTGAATCGTGCCTGTACCCCTGTTCCCTATCTCTATTTTGACCGGGAATTTTAGATTTTAGATTTTAGATTCATAAAATTTATGACAAGTCCCGTCTAGGAGGAGGTAAAAATTCTCAATCCCAAATCGAAAATTTTCCAGCCTTAGACTTGAGGATCAAGTCAATCTAAAATCCAAAATGAGTCACCTGATATCCGTAATTACACGTTAGTTTTGATCTTGGCTAGGGTCGTCTTCTAGTTCTAAGTAGGAATCTTCTTTGGGAGCAGCTACTTTGACCATGGCATGGCGGAGTACGCGATCGCCAAAAAAGTACCCACGTACTAGCTCTTCTAAGACTGTGCCTTCGGGATGTTCATCTGTTGGTTCTCGCATGACTGCCTCATGCAAATTGGGGTCAAATTCCTGACCTTCAGGACGCATCGGTGCTACACCTAACCGTTTTAGACAATCCACTAGCTGTTTATAGACCCCTTGATAACTTTTATGAATGGTCATTTCACCTTCATTTTGGGGTTTCAGGTGCGATCGCGCTCTCTCAAAATTATCCACTACAGGCAGCAATTCCGTAATTGTGTTGCGCTTGGCCTGTAAGTCTAATTCTTCTTTTTCCTTGGCTGTGCGTTTGCGATAATTTTCAAAATCTGCGGCAATCCGCATATATTGAGTATTACGTTCGTCTAACTGTGTTTTGAGAGATTCAAGTTGTTGAGTTATCTCTAACAAAGCAGCGTTGTCGGCGGCGATAGACTGGGCTGTAGCGTCACCATTTTCGTCAGTGAGTATAGTATCTCCCTGTTCATTAATTGGAGTTGCTACTTGCTCAGTAACTTCGCTGCCAGATTCGTTGGAGTTAATTTCGGATGGGGAGTCGCTTTTCATTGCTTGCTATACCTCTATTGGTTCGCCCAATTGCTGGCTTATATAGTTTACCTGTTTATTTTCATTTAGTATTATCTACTTATCCTAGATAGTTTTAACAGAGCTAAATTTAATTACCAGGGAATAGGGAACAGGGAACAGGCAATAGGCAATAGGCAATAGGCAATAGGCAATAGGCAATAGGTAAGATAACAATATATACATTGTCTAATATCTCCTCCGCTCCCCAGCCCCCCTGCCTCCCTGCCCTCTGCTCAAAAATCTATCCTAGAGGTTGTTTGCTGGTTACACCAGTTATAAAAATTTTTACCTAGAAAGGTTGTGAATTTAGTATTGAATGATGTATCAATGAGAATTATTTACCATAGCGTGGGAATACTGAAAATAGAGGTTTCCCTACCCTAACCAAATTGCTTATGACTTACTCATCTTCACAACGGCGCACCACCGCTCTCACCACAAGAACTGAGTTTTCGCCTTTCGGTAATAAACTGGTACAGTCTGGCTATGTCAATCCTGAGCAAATGAGACAGGCTGTCATTGAAAGTCGCAAGTCTAGTAGACCACTCACAGAAGTATTAGAGTCAATTACGGGGCGACAATTATCGCCTGAGTTTATCAGGGAATACAAAAAGCAACATTCATTTGAACTGAAAATTCTTTACGGTGTTGAGTGTCTCGATCCAGAACTGAATGAAATTGATACCACAAATGTGGGGACTGTAATTCAAACCCTCATTCCTGTAGATATCTGTCGTCGCCATCGCCTAGTTCCATTGTTAAGAAATGATAACCAAACTCCGCCCTCTGTGTTGGTGGCAATGGTTGATCCAGATAATCTGGAAGCTTCTGATGATCTCAACCGCATCTTACGTCCTCAAAATTTGGCTTTACAACGCAAAGTCATTACCCAAGAAGATTATCAGAAAATTATTAATCAATATCTAGATGAACTGGCGGCTAAACAAAAAATCCTCGAACAGCAGAAAAGCTATGACGTTGGCGGGACTTTGAAAGATTTAGATCAGCAAGACATAGAGGAAGTTACTGATAATGATGTTGATTTAGATAATACCCAGGATGCTAATGATGCACCTATCATTAAACTTGTCAATAAAGTTTTGTTGAAGGCTTTAAACGAGGGTGTTTCCGATATTCACATCGAACCTCAAGAAGAATTCCTCCGCGTTCGTTTCCGCAAAGATGGGGTATTACGGGAGGCATTTGAAAATATGCCCAAAAAAATCATCCCCGCAGTCACAGCCCGATTTAAGATTATTTCTAACCTAGATAT
Organism: Cuspidothrix sp.; assembly: GCA_046080565.1. Classification (GTDB taxonomy): domain Bacteria; phylum Cyanobacteriota; class Cyanobacteriia; order Cyanobacteriales; family Nostocaceae; genus Cuspidothrix. The sequence continues at coordinate 7,549 of JBJTUF010000255.1, forward strand.
TGCTGAAAGACGTTTACCCCAAGATGGACGTATCCGCCGTATCTTTGCGGGCAGAAAGGTGGATTTTCGGGTGAATACTCTCCCCAGTCGCTATGGGGAAAAGATTTGTTTGCGGATTTTAGACAACTCTTCAACTCAATTGGGTTTGGATAAGTTAATTACTGATCCAGAAACCTTAAATATAGTTAAGGATATGGTGAGTAAGCCATTCGGGTTGATTCTAGTGACAGGCCCAACTGGTTCAGGTAAAACCACTTCTTTGTATTCGGCATTATCGGAAAAGAATGATCCGGGGATTAATATTAGTACAGTAGAAGATCCCATTGAGTACAGTTTGCCGGGGATTACTCAAGTACAGGTAATTCGAGAAAAAGGATTAGACTTTTCTACGGCATTGCGGGCATTCTTGCGTCAAGATCCAGATGTGTTACTGGTAGGGGAAACACGGGATAAGGAAACAGCAAAAACAGCGATTGAAGCGGCATTAACAGGTCACTTGGTATTAACTACCTTACATACTAATGATGCTCCAGGAGCGATCGCTCGTTTGGGAGAAATGGAAATCGAACCTTTCATGGTTTCCAGTTCTTTAATTGGCGTTCTAGCACAACGTCTAGTCCGTCGGGTTTGTTCGGAATGTCGTATTGCCTATACTCCCACTATTGAAGAATTAAGTCGCTATGGTCTATCAGCTTCCCAAGAAGCTCAGGTAACTTTCTATAAAGCTAATACCATACCTCCAGAAGAAATCAGTAACCATAAAAATCTCTGTCCGAAGTGTAATGGTATCGGCTACAAAGGGCGTTGTGGGGTTTATGAAGTCATGCGAATTACGGAAAATCTACAAACCCTGATTAACCAAGGAGCGCCTACAGAAAGGATTAAGGAAGTAGCTGTTGAAGAGGGAATGAAAACCTTACTGGCCTACAGTTTGGACTTAGTACGTCAAGGTGCAACAACCCTCGAAGAAGTAGAACGAGTCACCTTTACGGATACTGGTTTAGAGGCTGAATTAAAAGCTAAACGCAAGAGCGGCCTTACCTGTCGCACCTGTGCCGCAGAACTACAACCAGAATGGTTAGATTGTCCTTACTGTATGACCCCTCGATTCACGGATTAAACAGCAACTTGGGGACGTTTAATTATTAACTAATTGGGAGGAGAAATACTATGGAAATGATGATTGAAGACTTGATGGAACAATTGATTAATATGGGCGGATCAGACTTGCACCTGTCTGCTGGTTTACCACCCTATTTCCGAATCAGTGGCCATCTTACACCTATTGGTGATCATGTCTTGACAGCCGATGAATGTCAAAGACTAATTTTTAGTATGCTAAATAACACCCAACGCAAAACCTTAGAGCAAACCTGGGAATTAGATTGTTCCTATGGTGTTAAAGGTTTGGCTCGTTTCCGGGTGAATGTCTATAAAGAACGTGGTGCTTATGCTGCTTGTTTACGAGCATTAAGTTCTAAAATTCCTAACTTTGAAAAATTAGGTTTACCCGATATTGTCCGAGAAATGTCTGAAAAACCAAGAGGATTAATTCTGGTTACAGGGCCAACAGGTTCAGGTAAAACCACTACCCTAGCAGCAATGATTGACTTAATTAATCGCACTAGGGCAGAACATATTCTAACTGTTGAAGACCCTATTGAATTTGTTTATGAACCAATTAAAAGTCTAGTTCACCAACGGCAATTGGGAGAAGATACGAAAAGTTTTGCTAATGCTTTAAAAGCAGCTTTACGTGAAGATCCTGATATTATCCTAGTAGGAGAAATGCGGGATTTAGAAACTATTTCTTTGGCAATTTCCGCCGCAGAGACAGGTCACTTAGTATTTGGTACACTTCATACCAGTTCAGCTTCCCAAACTGTTGACCGGATTATTGACGTTTTCCCATCAGAAAGACAAACTCAGGTGCGGGTACAGTTATCTAACTCTTTAGTAGCAGTATTTAGTCAAACTTTAGTATCTAAGAAAAATCCTAAACCAGGTGAATATGGTCGGGTGATGGCTCAGGAAATTATGGTGATCACTCCGGCGATTTCTAACTTAATTCGCGAAGGAAAAACAGCACAAATTTACTCGGCAATTCAGACCGGTGGTAAATTAGGAATGCAAACTCTAGAGAAGGTTTTAGCTGACTACTATAAAGCTGGTGTGATTTCTTTTGAGGCGGCAATGTCTAAAACTTCTAAACCTGATGAAGTACAACGTCTCATCGGTGCAACAGCACCAGCAGGAGCTAAAGTTCGTTAAAGAGAATAGGGTAAAGGTGACGGGTAACACAGGGAATATATTTACCAATTACCAATCACCAATTACCAATTACCAACTCTTCGAGTACGATCAGACCAAGTTACCAATTACCAATTACAAAATTTCTAAATTAAAATTATGCCTACCTTTGTTGCTGATATTCGTGACTCCCAAGGAAAAGCTAGGAAAGAAAAAGTAGTTGCTCAGACTCTTGCAGATGCTAGGACTAATTTAAGAGATCAGGGTTTTATCGTTCAAGATATTAAACAATCTCAAAGTCTAGCATCTATGCTAGATATCAATAAATTACAGAATTCCATGGTTAAGGTTTCTGTAAAAGATAAAGCTATTTTTTCCCGTCAATTTGCTGCTTTAGTCAATGCAGGTGTGGCGATAGTTAGAGGTTTGGGTGTGCTATCTGAACAGTGTAGTAATCCTAAACTGAAAGCAGCTTTGATGGAAATTAGTGCGGATGTGCAAACTGGAGTTAACCTGTCTGATGCGATGCGTAAACATCCTGATTGTTTTGATGGTTTGTATGTGAGTATGGTACAAGCTGGAGAAATTGGGGGGGTGCTAGATGAGGTGTTAAACCGTCTCGCCAAATTGTTGGAAGATATGGCTAGGTTACAGAACCAAATTAAATCAGCTATGTCTTATCCTATGGTTGTGGGTTTTTTGGCAACGGCAATTTTTGTGGGGATGACTGTTTTTTTAATTCCTGTTTTTGCGAAAATATTCCAAGATTTAGGAACGGAATTACCGCCACTAACTCAATTTTTGATGGAATGTAGTTTAATATTACGCAGTTATTGGTCTTTAGTGATTATTGGGGGTTTAGTTGCATTATCCTTTGTATATAAGCAGTATTATAAAACCCCTATCGGTAAATTAAATATTGATGCTATTGCTTTGAAATTACCTTTATTTGGTGATTTAATTCAAAAATCTGCGATCGCTCGTTTTAGTCGCACTTTTGGTTCATTAACTCGTTCTGGAGTACCCATTTTAACTTGTTTAGAAATTGTTCGTGATACATCAGGAAATCAAGTTATTGCTAATGCTATTGATACAGCCCGTGAAGAGGTCCAACAGGGCGGTATGATTAGTGTAGCTTTACTCAAAGAGTCTGTTTTCCCAGCGATGGCAATTCAAATGATGAATATCGGGGAAGAAACAGGTCAATTAGATGGAATGTTGATGAAAGTTGCTGATTTCTATGAAGATGAAGTAGAACAGGCAGTTAAGTCACTAACTAGCATTCTAGAACCAGTAATGATTGTGGTACTAGGAGGAATGGTAGGTACAATTCTATTGGCTATGTATTTACCGATGTTTAAAGTATTTGAAAAACTGGCTTAATGGAAGAATTCAGGAGTTAGGTTTTAGGTTTGAGAAAGAGGGAATAGGGATATATTGATTACACCTGTTGTCTCCTAAACTCCTGAACTCTTACTTTTACATTCTTATTTTTTATAAAATTATGACTGTGCAAAAATCTGTTTATGAATCTAGTTTAGCTGAGTATAGCAATCATTTAGCAGCGATCGCTCTCCTCAAACAACATCGTCCCTATTTGGAAATGATTCCTAGTCTGCGTCGTCCTTCGGAAAGTGTTATTACTATTCCGCTTCCCATCATCCGTATCCGTGATATTCAAGCCAAAACTTCACACACAACCAGTTTACCCTGTGATATTGCCATTATCATGTGTGACCCGGAATGGAAAATCAAAACCGGCGTAGAAATTTTAATTTTCATTCATCGTCCCCATGAGGACTTTTCTGATTTATTAGGAAGATGGCGACAAAGCCAAATCTTCTTAGATAAGGAATATGAATGGTTAATGCACCCTCGTCACAGTCATATTTTAAGTGAAGGTGCTAATGCTGTTTACCCTTTATTTGTAGTTTTTAGTCAAACATCAGAACGTATCCAAAGAGGTTTAGTAGGTGCAGATTTACCATTTATTATTCAATCACCTACTATGGTAGAAGAATCTGCTGTCGAGTCCTGTTCCTCTTCTTAGAGTGTCCTGAAAAGTTATTGGTTTTCCGATGGTGCTTGAATATTATTCAATTTACATTTCACAGTAATTTTAAGATGTGAGTTTATGCATTTGGTGCGGCAATCTAGACAGTTGACAGGGAATAGGGAATAGGGTGAATGTTAGACTGTAGAGACGTTCTATGGAACGTCTTTACAAGGTATTAACCAGAGTTCATTCAACGATTGTGGCGATCGCTTCCTCGCTTGCAGGAGGTACACTAGGTAACTCTAGACAATATCCAGCACCATAGACAGTTTTAATGTAGCGTGGATGACGAGGATCGGGTTCAAGTTTAGTCCTCAAGTGGCGAATATGTACCCGAATAGTCTCAATATCATCATCAGGATCATAACCCCAAACTTCTCTGAGGATTTCACTAGGAGAAACCGTTTGTCCATGACGTTGTAGCAAACAGTGAAGTAATTCAAACTCTAAATGAGTCAGTTTCACCGTTGCTTTGAACCAAATGGCCTCAAATCTTTCAGGAACTAGGGTTAGCGGTCCATAGTTGAGAATTTCACTATGTTTTGCAGCTTGAGGAATCCGGTCAGTACGTCGCAACAAAGCCCGCACTCGTGCCAATAATTCTTCTACCTCAAAAGGTTTTGTTAGGTAGTCATCTGCACCAGCATTGAACCCTTCTACCTTATCCTGGGTTTGGCTTAAAGCAGTCAACATTAACACGGGAATTTCCGCAGTGCGTTCATCCCGCCGTAAGCGTTGACATACTGTAAACCCATCTACTTTAGGTAGCATCAGATCAAGCATGATTAAGTCGGGTTGTAGCTGGAGAGCCAGCGCTTGACCTTTGATGCCGTCTTCAGCTTGACTAACATCGTAGCCCGCCATTTCCAAGTTGACGGCAACAAGTTCTGAAATCGCTGGGTCATCGTCTATGACAAGAATCCTCGGCATTCTTAAAAAATTATGACTACTTTATTTAGGGATAAATAGAACCTTTGGTATATACAAAGATTACCATCTCAATTATAAAAAATATTTTAAATCTAATATAAATATTAAAATTAAATGATTGTGAAATTCGCTATACTATTTTTATGTATAAATACGAATATTTGCCGCCATATTTCTTACGAAATGGCGTGACCATGACAACTTATACCGCTTTGTGGGCTGATCGGCATTGGGAGAGCAAAACCACTCATCCAGAACCAAAATATCACGAAGTCATCTTCACAGGCGCTCAAGGTGTGCCAATTTTTGGTCAGGTCGCCATCCCCCCCAACGCTCATAGTACAATTGTTGGTACTTATGGGATTACTGGAGAAATAGATCAACAATGGTTTTTGCGGATTTTAGGACGCAAAGCCTATGCCCAAGGTTATGCAGTGGTGTTATTCGATTGGCGGGCCCATGGTAAAACCGCAGAATTATCACCAACATTAACTTCCGATGGCTTATATGAAGGAGAAGATTTTGTCAGAATAGCCCAAACGGCAGCAAAAATGGGATGTCCTTCACCATTTTGGTTTACAGGCTATTCTTTAGGCGGACAGTTAGCACTGTGGGGTATAAAAGCAGCCACAGATTTAGCACCTTTAGATATTGATATTGCTGGTGGGGCAGTGATTTGTCCCAGTTTAGATTCTTTGCGATCGCTCACCTACTTAGTTACACACCCTTTCGGTAAATATGTAGAAGCCCGCATCGCCCAAGAATTAAAAAAACTCGCGTGGAAAATTCATACAAATCACCCCGAATCTATTGATCCAGAAGCCATTCACAGAGCTAACAGCATTTGGGGATTTGACGAAGAACTGGTAATCAAACGTTTAGGTTTTGCCACCGTCGCCGACTACTATCAAGCCAGCAGTGGATTAAAAATAATCCCTGAACTAGCCAAACCCACATTCATTTTATATGCAGCCGACGATCCCCTCTTTGATCCTGCCATCATTCCTGAGCTAGAAACCCTTGCCAGCAAAAATTCTTATATAGACCTATTACTTACACGCTATGGTGGTCATGTAGGTTATATAAGCAGCAAAAAATGTCAAAATCAATATCAAGATTCTGATCAATGGTGGGCATGGAATCGCATTTTAGAATGGACACAAACAAAACATCCCCAAAAATCACCCCAACCCCAAAAACCCTCTAAAACTCTCTTACCTTCGTGATCTTTGCGTTCTTCGTCGTTCATTTCTTCCCAATCTTCGACATTAGACCAGGTAAAAATAAATTTATATATACTAATCCGGTTTGATGATTAAAAATATACCTAGAGCTTGCTAAAAAACTGTGCATTTTAGGTAAGATAAATCCAAAAATTTGGGAATTACAGATAGCCCAAACCCTTGCCTCTTGCCTACCCTTACAGAAAGACTTTCTGGCGCAACCCCTACATAGGATGTGTCAGCGACAGCGTGACGCACCAAATCCTTCATTACTTAATCCTCACACTTTCATTATTAGTAATTGTGTTTAATTACCACTGGCTACCTGCACCCAAAAACCTCAACTTATCATCTAACGATGTGCATATTTGGCGGATTAATCTCCACCAATCAGAATCACAATTACAAACTTTTCAAGCCACCTTATCCAGTGATGAAATTACACGCGCCGAAAGGTTTTATTTTCCCGAACATCGGCAAAGATTTATCACTGGACGTGGCACTCTTCGCGCCATTTTAGGGCAATATTTAGCCATTGACCCCAAAGAAGTAGAATTTGCCTATCAAGCCCGTGGCAAGCCTTTATTAGCAGCTAAATTTGCCCATAGAGGATTATTATTTAATTTATCCCATTCCCAAAATTTAGCTTTATTGGCGCTAAGTTATCAACATCAAATCGGTATAGATTTAGAATATATTCGCACCATGTCTGACTTAGAAAGTTTAGCTAAACGCTTCTTTTCACCCAGAGAATATGAACACCTATGCCTAGTTTCTGGACCAGAACAAAAACAAATATTTTTTCGTTATTGGACTTGCAAAGAAGCCTATTTAAAAGCCACAGGAGATGGTTTAGTCCAACTAGAAGAAATTGAAATTAATATAAAACCAAATCAACCCAGTCAATTATTAGTTTCAGGAAACTGGACTTTAAGAGAATTAACACCAGCAGAAAATTTTGCTGCTGCGGTTGTGGTCGCAAATAGTCACATTAACTTACATTGCTGGGAATAAGGCAGGGGAGTAGGGGCAAACCCCCCGTAGTTGCCCCTATAACCGTCAACAACCCCTATTTAATTTTTCTTAATTGTATTATTATTCCCAGTAGCTTGTTTACCTAATAATTCTACCGCTTTAGCAAATTCAGGATCTTCCATAGTTGCCAATTTATCTCGTCCACGCAACCATAACTCTTGACGTTGGGCATCAGTTAATTGTACCTTCACATCCGGATCAATACCATGCTTATTAATATCTTTCCCGCTAGGAGTATGATATTTAGCAATAGTTACAGCCAAACCAGAACCAGATTTTAAAGGTTGCACAGACTGAACTAAACCCTTACCAAAGGTTTGATTTCCGACTAAAATCGCCCGTTTATTATCTTGTAATGCCCCAGACAGGATTTCACTAGCACTAGCTGACCCCTTATCTACTAATACCACCAACGGCTTGTTAGTTAAAGCTGAACCATTAGCAACTTGCTGATCTTGCATACCTTGACGATCAATAGTAGAAACAATTGTACCTGTATCCATCCACATCTGTGCTATTTCTACACTGGCGTATAATAACCCGCCTGGATTGCCACGCAAATCCAAAATGTAGCCAGAAACCTTTTTAGCTTCTAACTTTTTAATCGCATCCTTCATTTCCTTACTAGCATTAGCACTAAATTGATTTAAGCGAATATAGCCAATGTTACCGGATGGGGTTTTCTTTTCTGAAAAGCGGACAGGATGAATTTCAATTCGCGCTCTTTGAATGGTAAACTGTTTCTTCCGACGATTACGGAGAATTGTTAGCTTCACCCTTGTACCTGATTCACCACGAATGAGGGATACTGCATCATTAGTATCCATCCCTTTGGTACTTTTGCCATCAATCTCCAGAATGACATCTTTTGCTAAAATACCTGCTTTAAATGCTGGTGTATCCTCAATAGGGGCAATTACAACCAGTTCTTTTGTTTTTTCGTCTTGACTAATAGTGATACCAATTCCTGTAAGTTCACCAGAGGTATCAACTTGCATATTTTTAAACTCTTCAGGATCCATAAACCGGGTATAAGGATCTTCTAGCTTTTTAAGCATTTCCCGTACAGATTTATATGCTTCCTTATCATCAGTATAGGTCTTACTTAGATATTCTTTCCGTACAGCTTGCCAATCTACCTGGTTAAAAGTGCCATCTACATAACGGTAGTAGATAATCTGCCAAACTTCATCTATTAAATCCTTGTGACTATCTTTAAATGAAGCTTTACCAATTGAGTGAATGCCTAAGCCAGTAGCAGCAATTGTAGACAGAGTTACTACCGTAGCACCTAAAACCAGTTTACTTTTTGTAATTACCATAGTGACAAACTGTGTCAAAAGAAAAAATATATATCAAGTATGCCCAATCTAACACAGGGATTGAAGATTGGGGATAAGGAATTGGATAAAATCAATTAATTCATCCATATTTATCTGCGTTTATTTGCGTTCATCTGCGGTTAATTATTCTAGAAATCCTAATTCTGACTTTAGAAAATCAGAGTAATTACCCAAGTTGCTAGTTATAACTATAAGCCTTCTAGATCCCCCTAAATCCCCCTTGTTAAGGGGGACTTTGATTAATTTCCCCCCCTTTCTAAGCTACGGTGTACACACATCCTTACCCAGAGAGAGTTTCCAGCCCTGAAAGAAGGATTCAAACCTCTGTAGCCCACAAACTAAAGTAGAAATTCCGGGAGGTTTTTGAGAGCGATAGCCAGACCAACCACCAAGTCGAGCA
>JBJTUF010000256.1:0-14486 GCA_046080565.1 Cuspidothrix sp.
GTGCAGCTTGTCTCACCCTATTGGATTTAGATGTCAAACTGTGGATACAACCCACATTCTCTTCCTCAGTGAGAAATTGGTTGTTGTTTCACACTGGGTGTCAACTAACACTAGACCCACAGCAAGCGGACTTTGCCTTAATTCAAGACTTGGCATCCATGGCGGAATTATCTGTTTTTAACCCAGGAACAGCGGAAAAACCGGAAGATTCCACAACCTTGCTGATACAGATAGCAAGTTCTAATGGCGGAAAATCTATCACCTTAACAGGTCCAGGAAATTTATCACCTAAAACCATAGCACCTAGCATTACTAGCACTTTTTGGGAATTCTGGGAACAGAATTATCCGCTTTATCCTCTGGGAATAGATGTTTTTCTATTTACAGAAGATTCCGTAATGGGACTACCCAGAACTGCAAAACACTCATGAAACTGAAAATTCGCCTAACTGATTCTCAGGATTGGTCAATATTAAATCAGTTATATGCTGATATGGATCAAAAAGCTCCCCTAGCTGACCATCGAGTGCAAGAGATTTTCACAGAAATTAGTCAGATCCCTAATTACCATATCTACCTTGCGGAATTAGACTATGAACCAGTGGGAACATTTAGTCTTCTGTATGTACCGACAATGATGCATCCTGGTTATCATAGATTTGCCATATTGGATGCAGTCACAGTTATCTCCTCTCTTAGAGGTCAGGGGATTGGCACAGAAATGGTTAGATTTGCCTTGGAACAGAGTGCAGCAGCAGGTTGTTATAAGGTTACTTTATCTTCCAACTTAAAGCGTGATAATGCTCATAGGTTTTATCAGTCATTAGGATTTGAACAACATGGTTGGAGCTTTAACTGTGTAGTTCAACCAGATATTAAACAACATAGATAGATCGGAACTGATTAATAGTTAATAGGTTTTCAACAAACATATTAGAAAAATAGCAGGAGAATCAGTGACAACCAGCAAAATTGCCATTCAAGGAGTTAAAATCCTGACTTCTAGAGGATGGGTAGAAGACGGCACGGTTTTGATAGAGGATGGGATATTTACCAGTGTTAACCAATGTGAGGTTCCCCATGGATTTGAGATAGTCAATGGACAGGGTTTACAAATGTTACCCGGGATTATTGACCTGCATGGGGATGCTTTTGAAAGAATGATTTGTCCCAGGCCTGGAATAAATATTCCCCTGTCCATAGCTATGGTAGAAAACGACCGAAATCTTTTGGCATCGGGTATCACGACCTTTTACTGCTCTATTACCGATTCTTACGAACCCGGTTTACGCAGTCGCCAAACAGCTAGTCATATCATCGAATTTATTTTAGGCACAGGTAAGGAATTTTTAAAAACCAATCACCGGATTCATATTAGACATGAGGAAGCTAACGTTCTGGGACATGATGAACTGTGTGAATGGTTGGAGACAGGTCGTATAGATATTTTATCCATAAACGATCATCTACCATCTACACCAGAAGAAAAGAGATGGTATAGATACCTAAATAGTATCAAACAAAGAACATCCTTATCTCTAGAGGAAATAACCCAACTAGTCATGCAAGTCAGGGAAAAAAGACACCAAGGAGATGAGCAAATAGAAACCCTAATCAAAATCGCCCAGGAGCGGAATATTCCTTTAGCTTCCCATGATGATGATACACCAGAAAAGGTAGCTCTTAGTCAAAAAAGGGGGGTAGCAATTGCGGAATTTCCTGCCAATGTAGAATTGGCCGCCCAGTCCCAAGCACATGGAGCATCCGTACTCCTGGGGGCACCCAATTTAGTGCGTGGAGGTTCCCACCTTGGTTTAATGAGTGTAGCGACAGGGATAAAATTTCAAGTAATTGATTGTCTTTGTTCCGACTATCACTATCCTTCATTATTTTATAGTCCCTTCAAAATAGCAGAAGAGGGACTAATGTCTTTTGAGCAAGCATGGTCATTGGTTTCTAGTAAACCAGCAGCAGCAGCTAGAATTGGTCATCGTAAGGGCCAAATTGCCCCGGGTCTGGATGCTGATTTCCTCTTAATATCACCGGATTTACCTCTGCTCTCCGCTATTGTATCTGTTTACGTATTGGGAAAACAAGTTGTCCACTATCCTCTCAAAAAACCATGAAATTTACCATTGACAAAATTTGTCATTTATTCGACCACAAAGGGTCAAAAATGTACGGAGCAGAAGCAGTTACCCAGTTAGAACATGCACTCCAAACTGCTAATCTAGCTCTGCAAGCTGGTGAGACTAGAGAGTTAATTACCGCCTGTTTACTTCACGATTTAGGACATTTAATTCATAATTTGGGAGATGATCCTGCTGCACAAGGTGTAGATGATAAACACGAATATCGGGCCATTCCCTTTCTTGGTCAAATTTTTAGTCTAGAGGTAACAGAACCCATTAGATTACATGTTGTGGCTAAACGTTATCTTTGTGCGGTTGATTCCCAATATTGGCAAGGTCTTTCCCCTGCTTCCCAACGCAGTCTACAACTGCAAGGAGGCATTTTTTCTCCTCAAGAAGCAGAAGAGTTTATTCGCCAACCTTTAGCTCAAGATGCAGTAAAACTAAGAATTTATGATGATCAGGCTAAGGTTCCTCACCTTTCTACACCAGAGTTGAGCTATTTTGTGGAATTAATGCCCCGGTCATAATTGTTGGCAAAAAAACAGGCAATATCTAAGTATGTTTACCATTCCGGAAAGACAAAGTTGGATGTCAACCCTAGCTAGGGCTGAATTACAACAATTAGAAGATTTAATAGAATCTCTGGTCAGCAACTTCCATGAACTACCTAATTATACTTTCTTGCGCAATCCAGAAATTGGTTTGGTGATGGTTCAAGGACGTGCTGGGGCCACGGGTGAAGCTTTTAACCTGGGAGATATGACCATGACTCGTTGCGTGGTTCAGTTAGAAGATATGGTGGATGGTTTGCCCATCAGTGGATTTGGTTATATTGGGGGGCGTTCCCAACGTCATGCGGAATTGGCAGCTTTGTGTGATGCTTTGCTGCAAACCACTCTATGGCATGATCAGGTTCAAACCACTGTGATTTTACCCATCCAACAATCATTAGTTAAACAACAAGACAGGAAACAACGACAAACTGCTGCTACTAAAGTCAACTTTTTTACTATGGTTAGGGGAGAGGGATAAGCAAAACTAAAGTAAGAGTAATCCAATTAAACCAATCGAAACTGGAGGAAAAATATGCCATACGTTGCAGTTAAAGGTGGCGAGCAGGCAATCGAAAATGCGGAAAAATTACTACACAGCAGACGACGGGGTGATATAAATGTTACTGAGCTCACCAGTGAGCAAATTGAACAACAATTGACCTTGGCTGTGGAGCGGGTAATGTGTGAAGGTAGCTTATACGACCGGGAATTGGCTGCACTGGCCATCAAACAATCTTGGGGCGACCTAGTGGAGGCAATTTTTTTAGTTAGGGCCTATCGGACTACCCTACCTCGTTTCTACTACACCCAACCCTTAAACACTGGCGTAATGCAAATTGAAAGACGAATTTCTTCTATCTTTAAGGATATTCCCGGAGGACAAAATTTAGGACCCACTTTTGATTACATCCATCGGCTATTAGATTTTAAACTTTTGGCAGAAAATCAAGTTCCTCCACCATCAGAAACTAGTGTTAGTCAAGAGTCTTTTCCCCTAGTTATGGAGACTTTGGACAAAGAGGGATTAATTCAGTCCGAACCAAGAGCAACCCAACCACAAGTACCTTTTGATTTAACTCGTCAACCTTTGAATTTTCCAGCGAACAGGGATGCAAGACTACAAAATCTAGCACGAGCGGATGAGGGGTTTTTACTTTCCCTAGCATACTCTACTCAGCGCGGTTACGGTAAGAATCATCCCTTCGCAGGGGAAATTCGGATGGGAGAGGTGGAGGTAATTATATTTCCGGAGGAATTGGGTTTTGAAATTTCTGTTACTGACATTACTATTACGGAAGTGCAGATGGTGAATCAATTTAAGGGAAGTAAACACGTACCTCCCCAATTTACCCGTGGTTATGGACTTACCTTTGGATACAATGAACGTAAAGCTATGTCTATGGCTTTGGTAGACAGAGCAATGCGGGCCAGTGAATTGGGGGAGTCCGTAGATAGTCCAGCTCAAAACATTGAGTTTGTTCTTTCCCATTCTGATAATGTGGAAGCCCAAGGGTTTGTCCAGCATCTAAAATTACCCCACTACATCGATTTTCAGGCGGAATTGAATCTAATTCGTCAAATGCGACAAAAATCACAGGATTTATCCCCATAATGTCAGTATCAACTAAACACCCACATTTTAATTCAGGTTCTAATTCAGGTTTTAACTTTGCCTACCTTGATGAACAAACTAAACGTTCCATTCGTCGGGCTCTGCTCAAAGCAGTAGCTATTCCAGGACATCAAATCCCTTTCTCTTCTAGAGAAATGCCTATGTCCTACGGATGGGGAACTGGCGGAATTCAAATTACGGCCGCTATTATTGGTCAAAATGATGTTCTCAAGGTGATTGACCAGGGAGCAGATGACACCACTAATGCTGTAAATATTCGACGCTTTTTCCGCAAGGTTTGTGCCGTGGAAACTACGGAGGAAACTGCACGAGCTACCTTAATTCAAACTCGTCATCGTATCCCCGAAACCCCCCTACAGGAAGGACAGATTCTAGTTTATCAAGTCCCCATTCCTGAACCTTTACGCTGGTTGGAACCTTCTACCGTGGAAAGTCGTAAAATGCACGCTCTGGAAGAGTATGGACCAATCTATGTAAAGCTTTATGAGGATATTACTAGATATGGTCATATTGCTACTGGATATGACTATCCTGTAATCGTGGAAGACCGCTATCTAATGAGTCCTAGCCCCATACCACGCTTTGATAATCCTAAAATGCATCTTAATCCCGCACTTCAATTATTTGGAGCAGGTCGAGAGAAGCGCATTTATGCTGTGCCTCCTTACACTAGAGTAAAAAGTCTTGATTTTGAAGATTACCCCTTCAGGGTGGAGCATTGGAACCAACCTTGTGAGTTATGTGGTTCTACGGAAAGTTTTCTAGATGAGGTACTTATTGATGATCGTGGAGGCAGAATGTGGATCTGTTCGGATACGGATTACTGTCAGCAGCAACGGAGGAAAAAATAATCGGGTATGCAATCCATACAACCTATATTACAGGTAGACCATCTTAGTAAATCCTTCGGGGTGATTCCCGCTTGTGATGGTGTTTCTTTTGATCTTTACTCAGGACAGGTTCTGGGCATTGTGGGAGAGTCAGGCTCTGGTAAGTCTACTTTGCTCAAGGCGATCGCCCATTATATTACTGTAGATGAAGGTAGTATAATTTATAGAAATCGTCAGGAGCAATATTTAAAAATTCAGGAACTTGCGGAATATCAGCGCCGATGGTTAATGCGTACTGAATGGGGTTTTGTCCAGCAAAATCCCCGGGATGGTTTGCGTATGCAGGTAAGTGCTGGAGCTAATATTGGTGAAAGACTGTTGGATATTGGCATGCGTAATTATGGTCAAATTCGTCAGGAAGCGATTCGCTGGTTACAAGAAGTGGAGATTGATCCAGATCGTTTGGATGATCTACCCACCACTTTTTCAGGCGGTATGCAGCAAAGATTACAATTGGCTAGAGTGTTAGTAACTAGACCACAGTTGATTCTTATGGATGAGCCAACCGGTGGACTGGATGTGTCAGTTCAAGCTCGGTTGCTAGATCTGCTGCGATCGCTCGTCAGGAATTTTAATCTTAGTGTAATTTTAGTGACTCATGACATTGGGGTAGTCAGACTACTAGCTCATCGGTTGCTAGTAATGCAACAAGGAAAAGTAGTGGAGTCAGGATTAACAGATCAAGTGTTAGATGACCCTCAACATCCCTACACCCAACTATTAGTGAGTGCTGCTCTTACACCATGAGTATTTACACCCCATCAATGAATTATCGATCTCCGGAAACCATTTTACAAGTTGCCAATTTGAGCAAAAGCTTTATCCTTCACCAACAGGGAGGGGTTAGTTTACCAGTAATCAAGGGAGTTTCCTTTCAATTAAATCAGGGTGAATCCCTAGTCCTATCTGGTGCATCTGGTTCTGGTAAATCCACTTTAATCAGATGTATATATGGTAATTACAGACCTAACAATGGAGAAGTTTGGGTTAAACACGAAGGGAGTTGGATTGATCTATGTCAACTTGCTCCCCATGAACTTTTAGCAGTGAGGCAAAAAACCATTGGATATGTCAGTCAGTTTTTGCGGGTTATTCCCCGAGTCCCCGCCATAGAAGTAGCTGCGGAACTGTTATTAGATTTAGGGGAGGAACGAAGGGTAGCTTTAGCAAAGGTAAAAGAATTATTTCATCGTCTTCATTTACCTGAACGCTTATGGCAATTATCCCCCACCACATTTTCTGGAGGAGAAAAGCAGAGAGTAAATATAGCTAGAGCACTGGTAGTGAACTTTCCTATTTTGCTTTTAGATGAACCAACTTCAGCTTTAGATACTCACAATTGCCAAATAGTTATGGAACTGTTAGAAGAGCGCAAGATTAAAGGATGCGCCCTAATTGGCATTTTCCATAACATGGATCAAGGTCAAAACCTCAACACAAACACAGCCAAAAAACTTTTTGATAGGGAGTTATTTGTCCATGAATGAGCAGATTTATACCAACTATCGGTTATTACTTCCTGATGAAGAGATTTTAGGTACTCTTATAGTACGCAATGGCAAGATTGCTGATATTCAACCGGGGATAACAAATAAAGGAGAGAACGGAGAAGGAAAATATCTCATACCGGGGTTGATTGAACTACATACAGACAATTTAGAAAGATGTATGTCTCCTCGTCCAGGAATTCGCTGGCCTTTAGAAGCAGCAGCTATCTATCATGACCGAGACTTAGCCAGTGCAGGAGTAACCACAGTTTGTGATGCCATTGCCATTGGTGATGTTAATCCTAAATCACCACGTTTAAAGAACTATAATCAGATGATTAATGTTATTTGCCAAGGGAAAGCAGATAAGAGATTTTTAGTAGACCATTATATTCACTTACGCTGTGAATTAGCCTATCCAGAAGTTTATCAAATTACCGAGGAATATGTTCACAACTCCTTGCTGTTGATGATATCCCTTATGGATCATACACCGGGACAGCGACAGTTTATCAAACTAGAAAAATTCAAAGAATACTACATGGGTAAACATGGAGTAACAGCACAAGAAATGGAAGAGTTTATCACAACAAGACAAGAAAGACACAAGTTATATAGCAAGAAGAACCGTCATTTTCTAGTTGAGTTAGCCAGGGGAAGGAAAATTGCCCTAGCTAGTCATGACGATGCTACAGTAGAACATGTGCAAGAAGCGGTAGAAGATGGAGTAGTTTTAGCGGAGTTTCCTACCACTGTAGAAGCTGCAAGTAAAGCTCACAGTTTAGGATTAAAGGTTTTAATGGGTGCCCCCAACCTAGTTTTGGGTGGTTCTCATTCTGGAAATGTGTCGGCCATGGATTTAGTCTTATTAGACCTGGTGGATGTAATTTCTTCGGATTATGTACCTCAAAGTTTATTACAAGCCATGTTTATCATTGCCAAAAAGACTG
Organism: Cuspidothrix sp.; assembly: GCA_046080565.1. GTDB lineage: Bacteria > Cyanobacteriota > Cyanobacteriia > Cyanobacteriales > Nostocaceae > Cuspidothrix. The sequence goes on from JBJTUF010000256.1 coordinate 7,650, forward strand.
GTAAACCACTATATCAGTCTATGAAACTATTTACCAGTAATCCTGCACAAGCAATTGATTTATTTCATGATCGAGGTAGTTTAGAAGTTGGCAAACGAGCTGATTTTATTACTGTTTGTGATGATGGTATTGTTCCACGATTAATATCAACTATTTGTGCAGGTTGTCGTATTAGTTAGTCATAATTAAGTAGGGAGCCACAATTACTTGTAGGATGGGTTACCCATCTGGGCGTTGAGTTTCATACTTCAACCCAACCTACTCTCATCTTATATTTAACTCTACCCACCCACTTAGCGCTCAATTAAGAAAGTTATCGATATCAATAATAGTACCCCAGCTTTCTAAGTCTGGTGCAATCCTAATAATTCTCCTAAGTACTTGATCATCTATCCAAATAAATAGTGGAAAGGCAAATTTTCTGCTGAATTCGTCTCTAATTTGGTTTGATACTTGTAAAATCGAGTCCAGATTTTTAACAGCATCTAAACCAAAAACCATCACAGCATAGGGTTGTATATTCACCATTGTAGCTGATATGTTGTCATAAAGACTCATAGCTGATGGGGATAGATTGATCTCCTCAATTTTTGTACAATAACTACTACGCAATTTTACTGCTATTTTTTGGTGCAATCTAACACAATTACAGTGCAAAAAGATGAGAGAAAACTGACCTTGGGAAAAGTTAATAGCCCTCAATATACTCCTAATTGCATCATGGTTATCATTAGCAACATTCTCCAAATTATTCATGATACTAATCCTTATAATCATAATCCCTAGGAAATTCGGTGGATTCTAATAAGATTGGATTGATATCAAACCAAGAACCTTGGTCATCTCGATATTCAAAAACAAACAAACTGCGCAGCAAAATATCATACTGTTCTTCCCCTCTATATGTTTTTGTTTTCCATACTTTTCGCAATAGTTCCCATTCATCAGATGTAATAGCTAAACTTAATAGATTACATTGTTCTTTAATGGTGTTTTCTAAACATAGACGAGAAATTGGTACATCCTGTGATTGTAAACAACGAAACAACAACTTCAAAAGACTACGTAAGTGACCACCACTAACCTGACAGAGACGATCAAAGGTTCTAGGACTATCAAAAATCTTAGTGGTCAAGGCCAATTTCTCTGGACTTTGTTGCCAATTCACACTGGGAAAAGCTCTGACCATAATCATTTGTTGTAGAAGAGTCATAGCTGCTGAGTAGTATTCACCATTTCTTTGTTTAACAGATATCATTGGCAACACTTTAGGATCTACTCCAAAGCGATTAATTAATCTACCCAAAGCATTGGAGAATATCAGCACTAAAGGAATAGTATACACAATGTGACAGCTTAAAGCTTTTAACTGTTCACCTCTTTCAACAAACAGATATTCTGGTTGATATTGACCATTAGCTTTAGGACTATTATCTATCCTGTCTAAATTATCAATAATTACTACTAAACCTGACTTACCCTGCTTTTTTAACTCCTCTTGAGCGGGGATTAGTAATTCTCTATTGATCGATTGTAAAATGCTAGCGGTGCGAGGTTCTAAATACTGTCTGAGCTGGTTACGTAGTTTGGGACTTTCCTTGGTTTTAGCAGTGATTTTCGCTATACCAACAGATAATTCCGCCTCAAAATCAATATCCAAGGGTGTTTGCAAGAAGTTAATCACATCCTTAAATAGAGTCTGGAAAAATCCGGATTTGACCTTAATTTGTGTAACTTCTAAACTGTGACTTACTTCTTTAGCTATTGCTAATAAAATGTCAGTAACGTCAACATCTCCTAAATCCAAACTCTGACTAGATTCAAAATATACTACATGAAAAAATTCAGTTTCCAGTTCTGATTTTAGACGCATTAACTCAGTAGACTTACCCACCCCGATATGTCCGGTAAACAGTTGACAGGTTGGTGAATCTGGGGAAAGTCGTGTAATAGTCCGTTTTAGTTCGTTAATTATTTCCAGTCCACGAACTGGAGAGAAGTCAATATACCGTTGTTTATCTTCAGGATTATTACTATTTAGCGTTTTATTGGGGTTGCAAGCTTGGTAAAGTGATTTTGTTATATCCAATGGTAGCTAATAATTTACTTACTGATATTCATACATTGTTCGACCCACAATGTTTGTTGACTTAAACAGTATAGTTAAGGTAAGATTTGCTTGTCAACAGCAATTGCCAAAAAGGCGGACAAAGTTTGCGAGGTAAAGATTGTGAGAGTAAAACGGGGTTTATTCAATCCCACCCTAATAGCAATTATCAGTTTTTGTATATTAGTTAGTGTGCCAAAGCCCGCCTACGCCATGCACATTATGGAAGGTTTCCTACCAGTAGGGTGGGCAGTTTTTTGGTGGGTGGTAGCATTACCCTTTTTTATTCTTGGGTTACGCAGTCTAACTCGCACTACTCAGGCCAACCCCCAGCTGAAACTACTACTGGGTTTAGCTGGTGCTTTCGCTTTTGTGCTGTCAGCATTAAAAATCCCCTCAGTTACGGGTAGCTCCTCCCATCCTACTGGTACTGGATTGGGTGCAGTACTATTTGGTCCTTTAACAATGTCAGTCCTGGGTAGCTTGGTACTATTATTTCAATCCTTGCTGCTAGCACATGGTGGATTAACTACTTTGGGGGCCAATGCTTTTTCCATGGCCATAGCTGGACCTTTTGCTGCATATTGGATATACAATTTGACAATTAAAATTAGTGGTAAAGAGAAAATTGCCATCTTCTTGTCAGCTGCGATCGCAGATTTATTGACCTATGTAATTACCTCTATACAACTTGCGCTGGCTTTTCCCGCACCAGTTGGTGGCTTTATGGCCTCATTTATCAAGTTTACTGGAATTTTTGCCATTACTCAAGTTCCTTTAGCAATTAGCGAAGGATTGCTAACCTTACTAGTGTGGAATTGGCTACAATCTTATAATCCTCAAGAGTTGGAACTTTTACAATTAATCAAGGGAGGAAACGGTAATGAATCAGTCTCAGAAAAGGTTAATTAACTGGCTTTTGGTAGTAGGGGTAGTAATTTTAGCTGTGACACCATTAATGTTGATTCGTGATAGTGAATTTGGAGGGGCTGATAAGCAAGCAGAAAAGCTAATTACTGAAATACAACCCAAATATAAACCTTGGTTTAAATCATTGTTTGAACCCCCTAGTGGAGAAATAGAAAGTTTATTATTTGCTTTACAAGCAGCTTTGGGCGCTGGAGTAGTTGGTTATGCAATTGGGTTATATAAGGGACGTTCCCAACCGCAAAGACCCGAAGAATAAGCCAGCAAAACAATTTCCGATGATCCACCAAATAGATACTTTATCTTATACTAATAGACTACGAAAATTATCACCATGGCATAAACTTATTTTTGCGTTTACCACCCTTGCTATTTCTCTAGCTAGTGATCCACGAGTACAAATTTTAACTGTGATCTGGATGAGTATTTGGACAGTGATTTATGCCAAAATTCCAGCCAAAGTTTATTTACAGTTATTGATGTTCACCATAGTTTTTGGCTTGATGAGTTTACCAGCACTCATAGTTAATGGTGTGAGCATTTTCGATATAGAAAGCGTCAAATTAGACTCATGGTATGGAATAACCCTAGGGAATTTTTATGTTTATATCAGTCATAATGGAACAATACAGGCATGGAATATTTTAACTCGATCCTTATCTTCTGCTTCTTGTGTGTACTTTATGATACTGACTATCCCTTTTACAGAAATACTAGGAATTTTGCGCTATTTAGGGGTTCCCATATTGATAACGGACTTATTATTGCTGATGTATAGATTTATTTTCATTTTATTGAGCACAGCCAATGAATTATGGACAGCACAAACTTCTCGTGGTGGTTATCGCACTGCTGGTGTGGGAATGAAAAGTTTAGCAATACTCATAGGACAACTGCTACAGCGTAGCTTACAACAATATAATCAGTTTTCTCTGGGACTGGAAGCAAGAGGTTTTGTGAGTGAATTTCGGGTTTGGCGTCAATATCGGTATAGTTTGGAACTGCGATATATAATTGAGTCAATAGTTGGTTGTGTAGTGTTAATAGGATTAAATTTTTGGTAAAATGCGGGAATATCTACTAGAGTTTAAGGAAGTATATTACAGTTATATGGAATCTCAACAATTGGCTTTAAATAGTCTAACATTGAGAATTCCATCAGGTAAGAAGTGTGCCTTAATTGGTCAGAATGGTTGTGGAAAAACAACACTCTTATTACTAGCTAATGGGTTATATAAACCCAATCGTGGGGTTGTCAGTTGGTGTGGTGAACCATTAACTTACAACCGAAATTATCTGGGTAGATTAAGACAGAAAGTTGGATTGGTTTTTCAAAATCCAGAACAACAACTAGTAGCTGCTACCGTTGAAGAAGATATATCTTATGGTTTATGTAATTTGGGTTTACCAGTGGTAGAAATTCAACAGCGGGTAGAGGAAGTATTGATAGAATTTGAGCTAACTAATTTGGCACAAACACCCACTCATCATCTGAGTTTAGGGCAAAAAAAGCGGGTTTCCATAGCAGATGTCATGGTACTAAGACCCGAATTATTATTGTTGGATGAACCCACCGCATATCTGGATATTAAACAGACTCGTAATTTGATAGCAATGCTGAATAAAATTCATCAACATGGAACTACATTAGTGATGGCAACTCATGATTTAGATTTAGTTTACAGGTGGGCGGATTGGGTTTTTGTGATGGATAGAGGAAAATTAATGCTGGAAGGAAGTCCCCAGGATGTATTTGGTCAGCGGAGATTATTAGAAGAGTTGGAGTTGGGTTTGCCATTAATATGTGATTAGGGACACACTAGGGCATGAATCAATCTCTACCACTTCTCTATACATACGCAGCAATCCTAACCAAAGTAGTACTGATTACCTGAAATGAACCAAAACCCTGGAACTAGCAAGGTTTCGTTAATTTCTTGTTATTTACAAAAGTTAACAATACTATCAAACCTTTATGGGTTACACTCTACATGTCTTGACAGGAGGGAAGGGATATGAAACCAATAAACCAAATCCGCCACCAACCAAACGGGGAGTTGACCCGTTGGTGCGGATAGTGAAAAGTTTAATTCGTTGTAATTGAGCCATGTACGAAACCAAACCGAATGCTTCCATCCTACGCGTTCTCCGAAGGATATCCATACCTTCTCATCATATTGTTTTGTGCCGCCCAGGCTTTTGTATATTTCTTGTTGGACAGAGATACCAAATTTACCCTGACTATATTTTAACCACAGATTGTCAATGGTGCGCAATTCCTTACAGGGAAAATTTTCTGCATCTTCCACTCTTAAATAACCCTCGCTTTGTCTGTTAGCTACTGCTAACATCACTCTATCTGTTTCTAAATCTGCTGCTTTAAAGTCTTGAGCTTTTAATAGGGTTTCTAATTGTGTGTATTTGCTAGGTGTGGGAGTTTCTTCTAATGTGGGAATAACTGTGGGAGAATCTGTTACTTCTGGTGGGTTGATAACTGTGGGAGAATCTGTTGGCATATATTGTAACACTTGTTGTGCTACTATTGCTAGTGTAAATAATCCTATTGCGAACCCTACCTTCTTTAAAATTTCCCCTAAACCTTTTGGTAAAAATGACGGATCCAATGTTTTTTCTAAATCCGGGTTTGGTCTTGCTGTTTGTTTTATGGTTATGGGGTCTCTTCGTTCTCGTGGCTGTACGTTTGGAACGGAGGGAGGTGTTTTTGTTGGTAATGGTTCTGCTCTTACTAACCCCAAATCTTGTCTGAATTCTTTTATGTTTTCCGTCCTTCTTTCTGGGTCTATTGCCATTGCATCCATTATGGCACTATTAACCTTTTCACTGATACTAGGATTATAACTCTTTGGTTCTGGTAGTTCCTCTTGCTCGTATTTACGATGTAACGCTGGGACTGGAGATACTTTACCTTCTAACCGCAGTCCATTAGCAGTTAGTAGGTAATACAGGGTTGCTGCTAAGCCATAGACATCTGTATGTGGTCCAAAATTCCCTTGTCTTTGATACTGTTCTATGGGTGCATAACCTTGTGTCAACGAGTTACTCATACTTTGGGTCGCCATTGTTCTAGCTAGTCCAAAGTCTATTAATATAGCATCTTGTCCATTGTTTTTCAATAATATATTGTCTGGTTTTATATCTCTATGTAAGTAATTATCCTCGTGTATATGCTCCAGTGCTTGACCAACTTGATTAATATATCTTAATGCTTGATTCTCAGGTAGTTGTCCATTATTATCAATATAATTGGAGAGCGAAATACCATCTATATACTCCATTAGTACGGCAAAAAGTTCTCCTTCTTGAACTACCTCGTAGACTTTAAGTACATGAGGATGATTAAACCTTGCTGCTATAACTGCTTCATTGATAAACTTTACTTGTTGCTCCTGAAAATCTGGTCTCAGCTGTATGGTTGGATTCAAGGTTTTAAGGGCATATACTTTACCTCTGGGATCTGTTACTTTGTAAGTAATTCCAAAACCACCACTTCCTAGTACCTTTTGTATGGTAAGCCGACCGTTGTTGATTTGTTGTGTTGGTCGCCAAACTACTGCCATGATTTTTGTATCCTTTTTTATTTACTATTGACAATTTATTCACATCTAATACTTAAAAACTAATTATGTCACAGAAAGTAGCTGAGAGGGTGTTTGAAAAGTTTTGAGGGGTAAAATTTTATGCTAATCGCCTCACCATGATCCGGATCATGGCAAGGTAAATAAAAGTCTCTGATGTTTCCGGTAATAACTCATAATCTCTGACCAATCGGCGACACCCCATCA
>JBJTUF010000257.1:0-13349 GCA_046080565.1 Cuspidothrix sp.
TTGTTTTTGTTTGCGATACATTTTGATGCACCTTGATGCAAGGGTTTTTATCTATTTTACCCCTTTTTCTTGCACTTTGTTCCTTTTTTCTGCCCCCTCAACTCTTGATTTATCTAGGTTTTGTGTTTATTCAGCAAGCCCTTTCTAGTTTTCCCTTCACAGATAATAAAACCTACCCTTGTCAAAGAGAGCAGGGAAGTTTTTTAGTTTTGAATTGTTTCTTCTTCTGGTTGTAGTCCTTCTAGTTTCAATTCTAGTTGTTGTTCTTTGTTTGGTGCAGTCAGAATTTGCGGCAGTTGTTCGATTTGAAAATACTGATGAAATTTTGGTGTTATTTGCACTGCATAGGATCGAGAATCATGATCGCGGCGTTTGCGAACAAAGCCAGCTTCTACTAATTCTTGAACGTGCTGATAAGCTCCCGAACCTCTTAAATTAATTAGTTCACTTTGCAAGATGGGATTATGGAGGGCGATCGCTGCTAATGTCCTTAAAGCACCCACACCTAATTCTACTGGGATCAGTGCTTGTACTAAATCATGAAAATCTGACCGTAGTTGTAAGCTATAACCATTTCCAGTTTCTACCACTTCCAACGCCGTATCTCGACGGGAATAGTTCTCCATCAGTTCAATAATTCCTTCTTCGGCAGTGAAGCGATCGCACATCGCATATTCAGCAATTTCAGTGATAGATAAGGGTTTACCCTTTAAATAAAGAATTGCTTCTATTTTGCTGGCTATAGGTATATTTTTAGACATTCGAGATTTTAGATTTTAGATTTTAGATTTTAGATTGGTCATTTACAAAATTCTACTCCCCTACTCCCCTACTCCCTTGCTCCCCTACTCCCCTACTCCCTTGCTGTCACCTGTCACATGTCACCTGTCACCTACTCCCTACCTATGACTGAGGATAAATTCTGCGATCGCTAAATCTTGAGGAGTGGTAATTTTCAAATTAGTCTCTTCTCCCGGTACTATCCTCACCTCAATGCCACATTTTTCAAACAAAGCTGCATCATCTGTCACTTCCCAACCTTGACGCACACCTTCTGCATGACATTGTTTGAGTAATTTAACATCAAATCCTTGAGGTGTTTGGGCTGCCCAAAGTTGTTGTCGGTCTGGTGTGCTGGTAATTATGCCATTGTTATCAACAATTTTAATAGTATCTTTAACAGGTATAGCAGCTATTAAACCAGAATAATTAAGAATTGCTTCCGAACAAGCATTAAATAAATCTGGTGTGGCTAAACATCTAGCACCATCATGGATTAATACTTGCTCTGCTGTATTTGGTAATGCTTGCAAACCATTATAAACTGACTCTTGACGAGTAGAACCGCCAGTAATAAATTCAATTGTTTTTTGCAGTTTTAAATCAGAGATAATGGATTTAAAATCTTCCCAATCGCTAGGTTGAGAAACAATTCCGATCCAATTAATGGAAATTGCTGCTTCTGCTGCTAACAAAGTCCAAGCAATCAAAGGTTTTGAATGTACCTCTAACAAAAGTTTATTACGATCAGCACCCATTCTTTTGCCACTGCCGGCTGCGGGAATTAGTAAATGCACAGCTTTCCTTAATTGTTAACTAAAGTAAAAATAAATTCAAAGTTCAAAAACTCCTGAACTGCTGAATTCCTATATTCTCTTAGAATATAGAACGATAAGCGTCAATAAAAATTATGCGTGTAGTAGCCCTTGTGCCTGGTTCAATTGATAACCAAATTCTTTTTTTTGCCCCCCTTGACAATCTCAAGAGTTGTTATCCCCAAGCCCAGATAGATGTCATTGTCGAACCCCAGTCAAAGGCCGCTTACCGACTCAGCAAGTCAGTAAATGAAGTTTTTACCTTTGATTACAAAGATCGTAATAGTCTAGCCGATTGGGGTAACTTAGTGGGCATGATCCGCGATCGGGAATATGATGTCTCTATTATGCTGGGTCAAAGTTGGTTAGTAGGTTTATTAATGTGGCTAACAGGAATTCCTGTACGCATAGGCTATAAAGGTCAAGGTGCGGTTTTTCTCACCAATGTCATCACGCCCAAACTATCACAGTATGCGGCGAAGATGTACCATGACCTATTAGAACCTTTCAAAATTGATACTCCCTGTCCAGCGCTATCCGTTAATTTGCCTAAAATATGTATTGAATGGGCGCAAGCAGAACAAAAAAGACTAGGAGTAAATGAAACTGGATTTATTCTCATTAATGCTGGTGGAACTACAGATACAACTTATCCCTTAACTGGTTGGCAAGAAATTATTACAGCTTGTCAGCAAAAACAGCCAGATTTACCTATTGTTGTCATTAGAGAACCCAATAGTCAGGATTTTGTCAAGTCCCTTTTAGAAGTCTGTCCCCAGATTAAAGTTACTGCCTCAGATGATATTGGCAGGTTAGCAGCCATCATTGGCGGCGCTAGTTTAATGTTATCTGTAGAAAATAGCCTCATACAACTAAGTGTAGCCGTAGAAACATATACAATTGCTCTGTTAAATTCTGCTGATGGTGAAAAATTATTACCTACCAGTGAGAAAGTTTTAACGATTACTTCACCTACAGGAAAAATAGCAGATATTTCACCCCAAATAGTATTAGAAAAAATTTGGGGTGGTTGACTTTCAAGTTTGAATTTTTGATTTTCGATTTTGGATTTTAGATTTGCAATTCAAAATCGAAAATTATCCTATAACGGTATGCACTGAAATTAGATACAAAATCCACCGAAAACTATACACCAAAAGACTTTTAACTCCATTTCCTATTCCCTGTTCCCTATTCCCTATTCCCTCTAATAATTACTTTTTTTTAATCATTTCAAAAAAAGCATCATCCAATTCATAACCGAGAACTTGGGCAAAAGATTTCAGTCGAGCAGGACTAGGAATATTTTGTTGATGCAACCAATCACTTAAAATAAAGATTTTGTGCATCAAAAATATTTCTAAAGCCTCTGGGTTGTACTGAATACCTTCTTTAGAGCTAAACTGATGAGGTACTAACATCGCTGCATAGCGAGCTAATTCTCCGCCCTTCCAATCTAGTAAAAATGGCAACCAGGGATATTGTGCATCCAACCGGACAAACCATAGTCTTACCTCTGGAATTTCCGATAGTTCCCGTGGATCACTTGCTTCTCGTTCATAATTAATTTCTAGACATAATTGCTGTTCAGAGGAGGAAATGTTTCCCGCTTCCAGCATCGGTTCAATCACAGTTAAGGCAGGTGACACATCCAAATTATAAATGCAGTCTTTATTTAGGGTGATTGTGATTGTCATGGTCTAGCTACTTTGTTACTTGCTCAACAGTGTTGAGAATACACAGTAACAGTTTTTTAAGCCTTTTAGGTGGACATTTAGAGGAATTTTAAGTTAAAGTTGTAATGAGTTTGTTTTAGATATAATGATTTATTAGCTACTCATTATCTATGACAAAATTAGCTATTTAGGGCTTTTTTATCCGTGTCCTGTGTCTATAGTATTACCGGACTTGGCTCGAAACTGCCTGAATTTATCATCAGAATTTTTTGCAATTTTTCCATTAGCAATTAGTAGTTACTATAGTTTATAAACTGAAATATGTACCAACAAGCAAATTGTCCTAAATCTATTCGTTCTTTAGAAGATGCTCTAGAGCGATGCCAAGTCTTAGGTATGCGTGTTAGTCGTCAACGTCGTTTTGTTTTAGAATTGCTTTGGCAAGCTAACGAACATCTTTCAGCTAGAGAGATTTATGATCGTCTAAATCAAGAAGGCAAGGAAATCGGACATACATCAGTTTATCAAAATCTAGAAGCACTCTCTAGCCAAGGAATTATAGAATGTATTGAACATTGTGATGGCAGATTATACGGAAATATTAGTGATTGTCACAGTCACGTTAATTGCATAGATACAAAGCAAATTTTAGATGTACATATCAAATTACCAGATGAATTATTAACTCAAGTAGAAGCACAAACAGGAATTAAAATTACTGAATATAGTATTAATTTTTATGGTTATCGTCATCAATCTAGTGATAGGGATTAGTCACGGGATTTTAGATTTTAGATTTTAGATTTTGGATTTTGGATTGTTTTTACGGAAGATTAATGGATTTGTACGATTTGCACGATTAAAGAATAATCCGTCAACAGTGAACAGTCAACCGTTAACCGTCAGCAGTCAACAGTCAACAGTCAACAGTCAACAGTCAACCGTTAACAGATTCTCCATCATTATGATCATCTTCTTCATCCACATCAGTTGATAAAATAGGAATACCTTCTGCTGTTTCAATGGGGTTATTAATTGATGATGTATTAGATACCCAAATTCTGGTAAAATTCCCAGAAGAATTCATATCACCATCGGCAGATAGTTCATTTAAGTGCAGATTAACTACAGAAGGAAAGTCATTTGGTGATAATAAAGCTCCATTAAGGGCAGCAAATTCTTTATCAGCATCGTCTAAAATTGCCCCAAATAAACAAGTTTGGGTGAGATTGACCGCATTAAGATTTACTCCGGTTAAATTGGCATTACTGAGGTTAGCATGACTAAGATTAGCATTAGTAAGACTAACTTTTTGTAGATTTGCACCACTGAGGTTGGCGTTACTGAGATTGGCTCTTTGTAAGTTAGCTTGTTGTAAATTAGAGTTAGCTAAATTCGCACCGATTAATTCAGCATCAGATAAATTAATACCTTGCAAATTTGCCCCATTCCAGATTACATTTGATAATGATGCACTGACCAGATTAATTCCGGCGAGTAGTTGGGTAAGGATACGAGATGAAAATGCTTGTTTGTGTAAAATAGCTGTTCGATACATTAACTCCATGATGGCATGGGGAGAGAATTCTGGTAAATTATTCGGGTTGCCACAAGGCCAAAAAGTTTTGTTAACTAATGGGGCAAGATGACAAAGTAATAAAAATACATTGAATCCGACGGCGGCATTTATTTGTTCAACATTGATAGGGTTATTAAGAGTGGTTAAATAATGCCATGCTTGATGGGCTATACCTTCATTTAACCACCGAGTTTGACAGTAATCTCGCCAAAAATCTTCTAATCTTTGATATAATATTGTTAAAGAAAATCTAGGATTTTGTTGTTGGCGTAGTCCTTCTATAAGGAGGATTTCGAGATTTTCGCAGATGATACCATAGCCAAAAAGTTGATAAATATGCTGGGCGAAAGCCTGGGGAGAATCAACAATAAAGGTTGTTTTACCATAAATATCTGGTTGTGTTTGTGATAGTGTTATAAGTTGACTGACTATAGCTTGAACACAAAGATATTCTCCTAGTTTGTTGTGAGAGAAGTTGATTCTAATTTTTTCTAAATTGTGAGTATTAATTTGATGTGATTGAAAGTAAAAAATTGGTAAATTTTGAGTTTGTTCATCTGGGATTAATTCAATGTGATAGTGATGACTATGGAGAATTTTTAAAGCAATTGCTTGCATTTGTTCAAGTAATTGTTGGGGATGAGAACCTTGGAGTAAATTAGCGATCGCTTCTGGTGTACGATGAATATGGTTAGTTCCCGTCCGTAATAACATAGTTTTGATCCCCTCCGTTTGGGGATATCCCAATAACCAACAACTTAAACGTTGATGTATTTCCCACAGCAAAGCGCCATGGTTATTTTCTTGAGTATCACTACCTAATTCTAATAGTTGATCATCTAGTAATCCTTCTCGGTGCAAAATGCCTAACATATATAACATTAATGGTTGACGCACCAGGCTAGATAATCTGGGTAAATTGGCAGGTTTAGCGAATAATCCCGATTTTTTTAAAAAGGTAAAAAAGTTTTGGGCAATAGATAATGACTGTACCACTGACCAATGTTGAAACCATTGTCTCAGTTCATCTACATCCAAGGGACGAATTGTAATTGTTGCACATAGTGGTAATAATTCAGGGGCAATTTTAGAGATTATTTGGGAACGACTGGTTAAGACAATTTTATGTTTAGCCTGAGCATGAAATTTGAGTAATTGGTCAATAAAAATTGTTTTGGGGCGGTAATTTTGTCCAATGGGATATAATTCATCCAAACCATCTAGAATTAATAAACATCGGGGATAATCCTGTTCTAACCAATGACATAGATTAATTTGTTCCTGGTTAGATAAACCTGAACTGAGAGTTTCGTCCAAAGTTTTTCCATAATTAATATCTCGTAACCGAATTAATATGGGTATCCAGGTTGGATAATATTCCTGGGCTATTTGTGCTGCCCAAGTTTGGCAAAAGGTGGTTTTACCATAACCAGAGTCGGCTTCAATTACGGCAATAGTGCTTAAATCGTCTAACTGTTCTCGACACCAACCCATTAAATCACAGGGTTTGATATTTTTATTTTCATCATCTATGTCAGTTTCCTCTGCTAATAACCCAGTCAAAGGAACATATATATCCTTCACGGCAAAGGATTCCATTAATAAAGGTAAACTGCGACTTTGTAATAAACTAGCTCGGTAATATTCTCTAGATAAATCAATTCTATCGGCAACGGTAGAAAAATTAACGATCCCGGATAATTCAATTTGTGAGTTAATAGTATCGGGGGGTAACGAATTACCCAAACGGACAAATTTTTGTAACTGAGCTAGGGAGGCTGCATTATTAGTAATAACTATGAGTAAATGTCCAGGAAGAGAATGTAGTAAGCGCTTAATTAATAATTTCGCTTCTGGTTCTTCTGCACCATTAGCCAGTAACCAAGCTAGTGTGGCACTATTCATTTGCTGGACTAATAAAGAATCTGTGACTAACGCTAGTGCTTGTTCAGCTTGTTTATCGGTTAATTTACCGGGGCTGAGATTTTTGAGTAGTTCTTCTAATTTGCTATCTGAAAGGGTTGGTTCTTCTTGTTCTCCATTAATGGGGAGAGTCGGAATGATAGCTCTATTTAACCATTGTCTACTTAAATTTGCTTCTTGCCGCAGCACTTGTTGTAACGCTTGAAGATAGGCAATTTGATAAGCCAACCATGTGCCTTCGTTACGTCTTAAGGCTTTTTGTTTGCTCAAACTAACTAACGCACTTTCCGTTAGCAGGGATAAGAGAGGTATTTCCTGCCACACTCTATCTAATGGTAATATCAGTAGCTCGGCTAAAGGACAAATCTCAAATGGTGTGAGAGTTTTGACTTCCATCTCCTGAACCATACGATAGGCAATAGCGCCAATTTGTCCTGTGGACAATTGTGGGTTTTGATTGATAGTCAGATGACGCTCTTTTAACCAGCCTCTAATACTCAAGTTCATTTAGGTACAGTGATAATCAATGTCTATAAAAAAGATTGTCCTATTTGTCAGATGGTAAGCAATAAATAAAAATACGTAAATCTTGGAAATATTTGAGTAGACTAATGAGCGATCGCCCTTTACAATTCTTATTAATTGATCCAGATCCCATTTTCCGCTTAGGACTAAAGGTAACACTGGAAGCTATTCCTAATTTACAGGTGATAGCTGATGTTTCTACTGACACTGCGGCTTTACAAATGTTAGCGGAGATACTAGCCCGCAATCCTGAGCAAATTAAATTAATCATCTTAGCATTAGATAAAGAACGACTAGGATGGGTATTTTGTAAGGAACTGAAATCTTTATACCCCTACATACCTATATTACTCCTAACTGACCTATCTGCGCCAGAATTACTTAGCGCTGCAAAAGCGATAGGAGTTAATGGGTATTGTCTCAAAGGGATATCAATTTCTCAATTAGTTCCAATTGTGGAACAAGTAGCTAATGGTGGTTATTATTGGCCTGTAGAGACGGAAATTTCCCAAGCTGTGGTATCTGCTTTGCCATTTACTAAGTTGAGACAAAGTATACAAACTTCAGGAATTAGCTACATTAATAATACTCTGAATCAAGTTACAGAAGAACTAAAACTACCAGGAATAAGTCTATTAAATCAAGCTATTTTAGCAGGAAGACGACGGGAACTTTTAGCGGCTCGGTGGTGTGTGAATCATTTATTAACAGCACCCCAAGAAAAAGAACAAATACTACGAGAAGCTCTGTTATCATCAGTAGATATTCGTAGGACTCCAACTATGATCCAAGGAGGTACACAATCACTGGATAACATATCACCTGTAATTAGTTCTCAACAACTGGAAGCTGAATTATTCACACAATGTTTAAATAAATTACAATTTCCTTTAGATAATCTTACTAGCATACCTTTAGAAATTGATATTCTCCGAGAAGATAAAAAAAGAGAACTACTGTATATTATTCTACATAAATTTTCACAGCAGTTATTAGAAATTCGTAATTTTAATTTTGATCAACAGCAATTATATAATTTAAAAGAGCAGGTGTTAATAGATTTATGGCAATTTACATTGACAGAGTTTTTTGGTAATTATCGGCAGATTGTTGTTAATAAATCGGAAGTAAACTTGGTTAAATTTTTATTAGATAACAATACTGATTTACAAAGGCAAATAATTCAAAAAGTCCCTCTTTTCTTTGAATTATTATCTTATTTGATTTTATTTACAGATTTATATGTTGATAATATTGCCTATAAATTAGGAAGCCAAGAGGCTCAATCTCAAGCCTTAGCTATTGTAGAAAATTTATTTATTCATATAGCTAATAGTGTGATGCAACCGTTATTAAATTATTCGGCAGATGCAGAAATTATCAAACAAAACTTTTATGATCGACATATAATTTCCACTAGAGAAATTGAGAAATTCAGAAATAATTTATCTTGGAAATATCAATTATCTCAATATATCACCGACGCGCAAACAATTTTTGAAAGTCGTTATGAATTATTTGTATTTTCTCCCCGTGGTATTGCCAAAATATCTGTTTATGCTCCTCGTAATCAAGAGTTAGCAGAACTTGCTGGTATTCCTTTAGTGGTGACATTATTGCTAGAATTTCGAGATGCGATCGCTCCCCGGATACAATCTTTAGCAGGTTTTTTGGGAACAGGAATTGTGTTTGTGCTAACTCAAATCATTGGTAGAGGTTTAGGTTTAATAGGTCGCGGTATTTTACAAGGAATTGGCAGCGTTACTTTCACAGACAAAGGAGAAGGGAAAAATAAGTAAGTTGACGGTTGACGGTTGACTGCTGACGGTTGACGGTTGACGGTTGACCGTTGACTGTTCTACGGGCGAACGAGCGTTCGCTTCTATTGCCTATTGCCTATTGCCTGTTCTCTAAAAGTGTTTTGATGGTTTCTGCTAGTTGTTTGAGTTTTACAGGTTTAGTTAAATACTCATTAGCACCTGCGGCTAGACATTTTTCCCGATCGCCTGGCATAGCTAAGGCAGTGAGCGCGATAATGGGAATTGAGGCTAATTGGGGATGAGTACGAATTTGACAGATGGCTTCTATACCATCCATTTCTGGCATTTGAATATCTATGAGAATGATATGAGGAAGGTGACTGGCGGCCATTTTAATCCCCTCTCGGCCATTAGTAGCAAGAACGAGATCATAACCACGGGTTTCTAAATAATCCCAGATAGTATCAACATTGGTTTCGTTATCTTCTACTAGTAGAATTAATGGCCGTTGGTTGATCTGGGGTGGTGTAAAAATCACATCTGGGTTTAAACTATAATCTATGGCCACGGGTAGAGTAGAGGCAATAGGTTCTTTGCGGATATAGAGAAGGCGGACAGTAAAACAACTACCTTGATTAACTTGACTGGTAAGAGTAATAGAAGCACCATGTAATTCTACGATTTGTTTAACTAAAGTTAGTCCTAAACCTGTACCTGCATATTTACGATTGAGGCTACTATCAATTTGAATGAAGGGTTGAAAGAGTTTATCTTGATCTTGGGGTGCAATACCAATACCTGTATCAATGACAGAAAAACACAAAGAATAAAAAAATTCTGATTGATTGTGACATTCCTCTATATTGGAGGGACAGACTTCCAAATATTCTAGATAAGCGCGTAGGGTAACTTGGCCGTTGTTGGGAGTAAATTTAACGGCATTGTTGAGGAGATTAATTAATACTTGGCGCATTCGCCGTTCATCAACAATGATTTCCCCCAGGTTAGGTTGAATGTCACTCTTGAGTTGAATATTTTTTTTCATTGCCTGTTGTTTAACAAACGCCATACTAGAATTGCACAGTTGGATAACAGAAATGGGGGTCATGTTCAGTTCTAGTTTACCGGCTTCTATTTTAGAGACATCAAGGATGTCGTTAATTAATTCCAATAGATGTCTACCACTACGTTCAATGGTGGCAAGTGATTTTTTTTGCTGTTCATTGAGAAGGCCAAAAACCTGTTCCTGTAAAGCTTCAGAGATACCCAAAATGGCGTTTAGGGGTGTCCGCAGTTCGTGACTCATGTTAGCTAAGAACTCATCTTTGAGACGGGTAGCACGGATAAGTTCTGCATTGGAACGTTCTAGGTTTTGTTCGTATTCCTTACGAACTCGCATATCCCGGAGTATGGTTGACAAAAATTCTACTTCTCCATTGGGGGATTTATGGGCGATGATTAGTTGTGATACAGGAATTTCTTCACCATCACTGGTAAGTAATGCTGTTTCTCCGATCCAAGTACCGTTGGCGATCGCTGCTGGTAATCCTTCTTTTAAGACTAATTCTATTGCCCATGGAGGATGATAATCAGCAATTTTTCGTTCTTTAACATTTTGATTAGTATTAGCATTCCAAAGCCGTTTAAATTCAGTATTATTCCAGAGAATGTTACCTGCTGCGTCTGACATTCCGATGTAATCGGTTGAGGCTTCGAGGATGGCAATAAGTCGCTGTTGTTCTTTTTCTAGGCGTTTGCGTTCATTAATATCTGTAACTGTGCCAACGTAGCCGATGATTGTGCCGTTTGCATCTTTTTCCTGTACAGACTGTCCAAATACCCAGTATGTTGTACCGTCAGGCTGGCGAAAGCGATATTCTAAACAAAACATTTCGCCAGTTTGAGCGCAATGATACCATTTAGCGGCGATATCTGGGCGATCTTCAGGGTGCAAGGCATTCTCCCATCCATAGCCTAAAGCAGATTCATAACTCATTCCCGCTAATTCACACCAGCGTTGATTAACATATACACAACTACCCTGGGCATCAGTACGAAATATGCCCACAGGTGCGGCAGATGCTAGGGTGAGGTAACGTTGTTCACTAGCTTTTAATGCTGCTTCTGCCTCTTTGCGGTCTGTAATATCTTCAGCAGTACCAATTATTTGCTTAACTTTACCATTTTCATCTCGCTTAAAGACTAAATCTCGACTATAAAGCCAACGCCATTGGCCACTAGCGTGTTGCGTTCGATATTCAAATTCTAAAATTTCGCCATCTTGGACGGTATTATATTTTTCATATTGGGCTGGTAGTCGTAGCAGATCATCAGGATGAATGACATTTTTGAAAAAGGCAGATTTCATGTCCTGAACTTCTTGGGGAGTATAGCCTAAGACAGTGCTTATCTCCCGATTGACGTAGATATTGCACTGTTCTTGGATGTCATAAACATACAGAATATTAGGAGAAGCATTAGCAATCTGTTGAATAAATTTCTGACTTTCATGGAGGGCAAGTTCTTGTTGTTTGCGCCCAGTCATATCTTTCATAAAACAGTGATGTCCAATGAATTCACCCTGCTGGTTATAAGCAGCAATCATTGTCAGTTGTTTGTAAAAAACAGTTCCATCTTTGCGAATACCTCTAGCTTCTGATTCCACTTTCCCATTTTTGAGCATTTCGTAGTAAGCCGTTTCCATGGTGGGAATGTCTTCAGGATGAACTGTTAGTTGCCACATCATGCCAATCATTTCATCAGGCTCATAGCCACATAGATGGCTGTATGCAGGATTAACAGGAAGATAACGTCCTTGTGGATCTAAGCGAGAAATTCCCTCGACGGCGTTTTGCATGGCCGTATTCATTTCTTGCAGTTCTGCGGTTCTTTGTGCGACTTTAATTTCTAGTTCTTGGTTTAACTGGGCTAAGGCTTGTTCTGTTTGAATACGAGAGGTTACATCTTGCAGTGTGCCAAATAACCGTTGTGTTTTTCCCTGCTGATTAATTTCGGCTTTAGCGATCGCCTCTAAAATCTGAATAGTTCCATCTGGGCGACTATTTCTGACTCTGAGCAATAATTGATAGGGTTTTCCCTGAAAAACTGCTCTTTCTACGGCTCTATGTAGTTTATCCGCGTCCTCTGGATGATACAACTTTAAATTTTCTATGTAACTAGGTTCTCCCAGGGCTGGATCACGATCTAAAATTCTAAATAGTTCCGCAGACCAGGTAATTTTTGCACTTTCAATATCATATTCCCAGTTGCCAATTTGGGCTACTCGTTGGGCTTCTGTCAACCGCGCTTCACTTTTTTGGAGGGCAGATTCTGCTTGTTCGCGCTCTTCTATTTCGGCTTGGGATTTTTGATGAGTGATAGCTTGCTGAATAGCGATCGCTAATTGGACAGCTATTTCATCCAATAATGTTAAGTCATCAGTATTCCAAACATAGTAGTCTGCACAATGATGACCAATTAATAATCCCCATAATTTGTTGGACACCAAAATTGGGACAATTAAATTGGCTTTGACCTGATAGGGTTCTAATAGTTGTTGGTAACATTCTGGATATCCAGCTTGATGGATGTTATTAATAGCAACTGTTCGCCCTGTGCCATATAATTTCACTGCTTGCTCTTGAAAACATGAGTCTTCAATGTAATGATTAATAGATGTAGCCCAACCTGCACCGACGGACTCAGCAACTACAATACCGCTAAAATCGGAATCAAACTGATAGACAAGGATGCGATCGCATTTTAAAAGTCCCCGCACTTCTGTAACGGCACTATGGAGGATTTCCTCTAAATCCAAAGAAGAACGCAGTTGAATAGAAATTTTTGCTAATAATTTTTCCCGTTGTACCTGCATTTCTAAAGCGGTAGTTCGTTGTTGAACTAGGTTTTCTAGTTCAGTATTCCGAACTTGTAATAAGGCTAGTTTTTCAGATTCTAAGCGGGTTATTTTTTCCTCTAGGGTTTCTACCATGCGGTAGATTTCCATGGGATTTAACACATTTAATAGACTTGTTTGGGTAACAATACCCAAGAGCCGATTTTCCTCATCTGTCACCACAACTCGATGAATTTGTCGTTCTTGCATCAATAGTCCCACTGACCACAGAGAAATATCTCCTCCCACTGTAAACACCTACGGTGTACACACATCCTTACCCAGAGAGAGTTTCCAGCCCTGAAAGAAGGATTCAAACCTCTGTAGCCCACAAACTAAAGTAGAAATTCCGGGAGGTTTTTGAGAGCGATAGCCAGACCAACCACCAAGTCGAGC
>JBJTUF010000258.1:0-43071 GCA_046080565.1 Cuspidothrix sp.
CCCCCTTTTTACCAGCCTTGGGTCGCCGAATGTTTTTCCTTTATGCTCTTGTGCATGAATCAAAATTGGATTTTCCACCTGTTTTATCTCCTCAGGGACTTCCCTTTCTACTTTACACCCACTTGTGTGTACACCGTAGGCTCCGATATAGGGGCAACCACGGGGGGTTTGCCCCTACGGGGTTGGGCAGAATTTGCGTACTTTTTCGGGAAGTTGGCGACAGACTTGTTGGAAAGATTGAGGATATAGTTGCCACCACGCAAATAAACCCAGAGAGGTACTTCCTAGAAGTAATAGTAAGAAGACAACAAATAAGACCCAATTCTTGCCTGGAGATGGTTGGATAGGTGTAGTGGCTTCTTCAGTCAAACTCAAATTTAACAGGACTTGGGAACTGGGGGATAAATCAGTTTCTATGGGTGTAGAAACGATTAGTGCTTCTGCATCAGGAACAGCTATAGGTGGGGGTGGGATAATTTCGGCTGGAGGTGGGGGTATAATTGCCATTGATAATGGTTGAGCCACACGACAGAGAGTTAACACCACAGAGATATTATCTTGACCATTCTTTTCATTAGCCAGTTTAATTAATTCCTGGGTAGCAGCTTCTATGCTTAAATCACCTGTGAGGACGGGAATAGCGTAATCTTGCCAATATTGTGTCACTAAATTGCGATCGCTCAAACCATCCGAACAAAGTAATAAAATCCCATCTTCCTCTAAAATAAATCTTTGAATCGAAAAGTTGAGAAATTCCGCTTCTTTTGTGCCTAATGCTTGGGTGAGGGCATTAGCTTCCGGTATTTGCAATGCTTGGCGATATAAACTTTTGCCTAAACCAACTTCTCTTTTGACCATATCATCATCTACAGTCAAGAGTTGACAATAATTCTGGGTTATCCAATAAGCACGACTATCACCAATATGCGCTAAATAAAGTTCATGGGAATTTTTTAACCGTTCTCCAGCAGATGTAATTATTCTTTGGGGTATCTGCAATGACATCACCAAAGTTGTGGCCATACGTTCCTTACCCTGACGATTTTGCTCATCATTGCGTGACCAGACCACGTTATTCACGACTCGCAAACAAGACTCTATTTGTTGAGATAATAAAGCTGGGCTTAATAGTTCTGTTTGTTCTCCTATCTCTGTTAATAAAGCCCGCATTTGTAATTTGAGAGACTGTAGTGCTAATTGACTGGCTACTTCACCACCTTCATGACCACCAATACCATCACAAACAATTGATAAGCGTGGTTTTAAATTATCATCTATATTGTTAGTATCACTAGGATAACAAGCATCTTCATTATGTTTAATAACTTTGCCTGTATCTGTTGCTCCCGCTATACTTAAGAATAAAGGTAATTCGGCGGCTGTTGTCAACAATAATTCATTTAGTTGAGCGTTAATATTCTTTAAATCAACTTCCTCTTGACACATTAACTCAACTATGATTTCTAACTTGGCAGTAATGGTAATTTCTGCTGTTGTTACCCAAGACCGCCAAGAATTAGCTAAATCTTTTAAAGTCGGTTGTTCTGAACTTTGATGCAATTCTAATAAGCGAATACACCAACCTTGCACATATAAATTATCTCGTAATAGCAAGCTTTGGGCAACTTGTAATTCTAATAAAGGTGTCCACAATTGGAGAATTTGCCATAACCAGTAAACCTGTCTCACGGGAGATGCTTGTTCCCAGGACTCGCCAATAGTCGGATAAATACAACCTGTTTCATCTATCGGGGCATTTTCCAATAATAAAATATCACCATCTACTTCTGGTGAAGAAGTAAAACCATAAGCTTGGGGTATGTGTAAATGCTTTGAATATAAACGCAAATAGGGAATAACTATATTTGGTAGTTGGTCAGGAATATGTGGTAATAGTGCAGGTTGAGTATCTAGCCAAACTTGCGGTTTAATAACCTCATATCTATTAGCTATCTTTGTACCTGGGGGAATTTGTGGCGCTTGATTGCCAGTTGCCCACAGATAGCGGTAAATTAGGGGAGTTTGACAGCGATCGCAAACAGTATCACCCACAGAGTTAATTGGTTGATCACATTCTGAATTTGGGCAATTAATAATCCGTTGGGTAGAAAGCATAATTAAAAGAGTTCAGTAGTTCAAGTGGCAGTGGTTCGACTTCGCTCACCAACCGATGGCAGGAGGCAGAAGGCACAGATAATAGAAAGATAAGGTTAATTAACAGTTAGAGGATTAAGTTATCAATAAATCAGTATTTGCACAAATAAATAATGATACAGAATTAATCACACAAATAATCTTTCTGTTCCCTGTTCCCTGTTCCCTAATAGGATGTCTTTCGGTAGAATATTCTTCTATTTGCAAATTAGTATCAAGGAATCTAGGGAATTATGGCGCGTTTAGCCCTGCTGAGTGTATCTAATAAAACTGGTATAATTGATTTAGCTCGTAGCTTAGTAGAAGAATTTGGCTTTGATATCATCAGCAGTGGGGGAACAGCCAAAACCCTGAAAGATGCCGGCATACCAGTTACAAAGGTTTCTGATTATACAGGTTCACCAGAAATTTTAGGCGGTCGAGTTAAAACTCTCCATCCCCGTATTCATGGCGGTATTTTAGCACGGCGAGATGTGGCGCAAGATGTCACAGATTTAGAAAATAATCAAATTCGACCCATTGATTTAGTTGTTGTTAATCTTTATCCTTTTGAGGAAACCATTGCTAAACCTAGTGTCACCTTAGCTGAAGCAGTTGAACAAATTGATATTGGTGGCCCGGCAATGTTAAGGGCATCATCGAAAAATTACGCCCATTTGACAGTATTGTGTGATCCGGCTCAATATGGGGAGTATTTGCAAGAATTACGCCAAAATGGGGCAGCTTCCCTAGAATTTCGGCAAAAATGCGCCCTCAAGGGATTTTTACATACTGCTAGTTATGATAATGCGATCGCAGCTTATTTAGGTAGTATAGAAGCACAAGAATTTACTATTTCCGGTACACAAATCCAATCATTGCGTTATGGGGAAAACCCCCACCAACCCGCCGCATGGTATCAAACCGGAAGTACCCCCACAGGTTGGACTGCGGCCACAAAATTGCAAGGTAAGGAACTTAGTTACAATAATTTAGTAGATTTGGAAGCTGCACGGCGGATAATTGCCGAATTTACCGAAAGTCCCGCCGCGACAATTATAAAACATACTAATCCCTGTGGAACTGCGGAAGCAGAAACAATTTTCGACGCTTATCAAAAAGCCTTTAATGCTGATTCTGTCTCAGCTTTTGGTGGTATTGTGGCTTTAAATCGTCCCATTGATGCGGCTACAGCGACAGAATTAACAAAAACATTTTTAGAGTGCGTAGTTGCTCCTGGTTGTGATCAGGAAGCCCAGGAAATTTTAACTAAAAAAGGTAATGTCCGAGTTTTGATTTTACCAGACTTGCTCAGTGGACCGAAAGAAACTGTCAAAGCTATAGCCGGTGGGTTTTTAGTCCAATCTGCTGATGATATCATTGCCGATCCTAGTCAATGGCAAGTTGTGACAGAACGTCAACCCACACCTGACGAGTTAGCAGAATTATTGTTTGCGTGGAAAGTTTGCAAGCACGTTAAATCTAATGCTATTGTCATAGCGAGCGATCGCACAACCTTGGGTATAGGTGCTGGACAAATGAACCGCGTCGGTTCAAGCAAAATGGCGCTGGAACAAGCTGGAGAAAAAGCCAAAGGTGCATTTCTCGCTAGTGATGGCTTCTTCCCCTTCGATGATACCGTTAGAGCAGCCGCAGCAGCCGGAATTACTGCCATTGTCCAACCCGGAGGCAGTCTCAAGGATAAGGACTCTATCAAAGCCGCAAATGAACTGGGTTTATTGATGGTTATGACTGGTGTACGGCACTTTTTACATTAGGTAATGGGTAATGGGTTTACATTAACTTGGTTATATTGGTATGATGAACCATAGCTTCTGAAGCTACCCACTACTTCCAATAACTTGCCAAGCTTTTGTCGTTAAGTGAGCAAGGATGTAATCTAAAGTTATCTATCTTGTTAGAAGCTATGGGTCAAACTAAAAAGGCAAAAATTACATTTACTTGCTCACATGAACTACGTGAACAGTTAGAAAGTATCGCAAGCTCAGAAGACAGGACACTATCAAATCTTGTAGAAAGGCTTGTTACAAGGGCAGTTCAAATTTACAACCCGCAAGATCAAAAAGCAAGTTAGCGATGGCCTACACCACCCTAAAACGCCATGACCACTGAACCATCTCGATTAAACCTGATAGAATCGCTTCTACTGCAAACAGCTACTAACCTTAACTCTGTATCTACTAAGTTAGATAGAGTAGCAGAACATCAAGCAACCAACACCCAAGCAATAGACAATCTCACTGTCAAACTTGACCAAGTAACAGAACAACAGAAAAATAACACTCAAGCAATAGACAACCTTACCGTAAAACTTGACCGAGTAGCAGAACAGCAAGCAACCAACACCCAAGCAATAGACAACCTCACCGTAAAACTTGACCGAGTAGCAGAACAACAGACAATTAATACTCAAACGATTGGTAATTTATCAAACAGCCTAAATGACCTATCAAATCAAGTTAATGACTTTACTGGAACTGCCAATACTGTTTTAGCTAGAAATGCCATTTTAGATGATGTTGTAGTCAGACTAGATGCTACAGTAACCAGACTTGACCGCAATTTTGAGCTACATCAACAACGATTTGAAGAGAACCAAAGATCAACTAACGCTGCTTTAGAGAGACTGGAAGCAATTCTGATCAGGCTAATGGATAAATAGTAGGATTCATAGCACTACCCTATCCTATCGCTGAAATCTCCCCCTGCTCCCTGCCTCCTGCCTCCTGCCTCCTGCCCCCTGCCTCCTACCCATCAAGGTTGATGACTGCGGCGAATTTCTGTAATTTGATCTGCCACATCTAAGATAGACTGAGGCATCTGAGAACCGGTGAGAATAATATCTAGATGGGAAGGACGTTGAGATAAAAAGTCTAATACCTCAGTTTCGGGAATACAGCCGAAATGTATCGCCAAACTTAATTCATCTAAAAGCAATAAAGAATATTTACCTTCACTAACTACCTTTTTTGTGTGTTGCCAAAGCTCTTGTAGGGCTTGTTTCTCTGCTGTTTCTAACTCTGGAGTATCAATAAAACGCAGCAAATCACAGCGAATCCAATCTAAATTTTGTCCCAGTTGGATGGGGCGTTCATGTCCTTGCCCAATACCTCCTTTGAGAAATTGAACTATTAATACTGGTGTTCCTTGTCCAGCGATCCTCAGTGCTTGCGCCATCACACTTGTAAAAAAACTGCGTTGGGAACTCGTAAAAACCTGTACCAGTCCTTTAACGGAATATGGTAAGCTCAGAGTCGAATTTAGACCTGGGGTTTCTAATTGGGCAACCATAAGACAAAGCTGAATCCTGACATTACTTTAATGATCTCACTACTTTCATAATTTCCGAATATTTTTATATGTCTGACTCCACTCTGAGCGATCGCTAATGATTTAGTATTGCATTAGTCAATTTTATACTTGGGGAGTAGGTTCTCATGAGATTAGTGATTTTAGGAGGCTCAGGGTCAGGTAAAAGCACTCAAGCGCAAAGACTTTCTAAATTTTTTAATGTGCCTTTAGTTTCCACAGGTGAAACTTTACGAGCAGCTATATATGGCAATAATCAAAATAATAATTATGGCGAATTAAATGATTTAGTTCTAGAAGCTAAACCTTATTTAGAACAAGGAGAGTTAGTTCCCGATGAAATGATGATTCAATTTATTAAAGTCCGCCTTAAACAACCAGACGTTAATAAAGGTTGGATTTTAGAAGGTTATCCCCGCACTGCTTTTCAAGCGGAAGAATTAGATTTTTTATTAGAAGAGTTAGGGCAAAATCTCAATTGGGCAATTTATCTACAAGTTTCCGCCGCAGTCATGGTGAGCCGTTCTTTAGGGCGGTTACTTCCTGATGATCAACCGGAAATTGTTCAAAGGCGCGTAGAGTTATTTTACGATCGCACTATCCCCATTTTAGAATATTATGATCGCCGTCGTTACCTATTAACAATTAATGGTGATCAGTCACCAGAACAAGTACAGCAAAATATTTTAACCTTATTAGGATAATCTATAAGGGAAGAGCCAAAAGGCAAGAGAATTTGAGGAATTGTACATTTTTAGCACTTACCTATTGACAAAAAAACTAAATATGTATAGTCTAAACCCCATATTTTTGTAGGGGTTTAGCACTCCTAAACCTCTGGAATTTCGATTCCTGATTCCCCCTTTCCTGTGCGCTCCTTGACTACTTAGCAAGCAAAAATTTTGAGGCAATATTCCATGGCTTGGCAGCGTCCTGACGGTAGAAAACCCTGTGAACTTCGTCCCCATAGCTTTGAAGCTAATTTTACTCGCTTTGCACCTGGTTCGGTTTTAGCTAAATGTGGTGATACACAGGTTCTTTGTACTGTTAGTGTGGCTGAAGGAGTACCTAAATTTTTGACCGGTAGTGGTAAAGGCTGGTTAACGGCTGAGTATAGAATGTTACCCTCTGCTACTCAAAAACGCCAGGAACGCGAATTAATGAAATTATCTGGAAGAACCCAAGAAATTCAACGTTTAATAGGTCGAAGTTTACGGGCTGCATTGGATTTTGAAGCCTTGGGGGAAATAACTTTAACTGTGGATGCAGATGTATTACAAGCTGATGCAGGGACAAGAACAATGGCTATTACCGGGGGTTTTGTGGCCTTAGCTCATGCTATTTCCCAATTATTACAGCAAGGAGTTTTAAAGCGATCGCCTTTAATTGAACAAATAGCGGCGGTGTCCGTTGGTTTATTACAAGGTGAGCCATTTTTGGATCTTAATTATGTCGAAGATGTAGCCGCAGATGTAGATTTTAATATTGTCATGAATCAAAAATTGGCAATTATTGAAGTTCAAGGAACAGCAGAAGCAGGTACTTTTACCCGTCAGCAATTAAATCAACTTTTAGATTTTTCCGAACAAGGAATACAGGAATTATTACTGGCTCAAAAAGAAGCAATTCCTGATTGGAATAGTCTATTTTTGTAAGTCCTAACCTTCACAGATAAATTTTTGGTGCAAGCCCTAGCTAGATATAGCAGACTGAACACTGATCCAATCTAGTAAAATCGGATTCACCAACTCAGGAGCTTCATCTTGAGGGCAATGTCCGACATTTTCTAAGGGAATGAACTTTTGTACTTGAGGGAAATTGGCTAACTCTCTACCTAAATTAATCGGTTCCCAAGGGTCAGCCGTTCCCCATAAAATAATTGCTGGACAAGGTAAAA
Source organism: Cuspidothrix sp. (assembly GCA_046080565.1). GTDB lineage: Bacteria > Cyanobacteriota > Cyanobacteriia > Cyanobacteriales > Nostocaceae > Cuspidothrix. The sequence continues at coordinate 7,361 of JBJTUF010000258.1, forward strand.
TAGGTAGTAAATCTTCTGGTAAAGGGCCACTAGAATAAGTAGTAAAGGCCAAGAAAACATCAGCCGCACCGACATCTTTTGCTGGTGTCATTAAAATATCAACTAATTCATCTGTGACTGTATCTGGATTATTGTATGCTTGCAGCAGAATTTTTTTGACTGTTTGGGGTTGTGCTAGGCGATCAAAAAAGAAATTTCCTACAGATTTAATCCCTAAAAAGTTTTGTAGAATTGGCGCACCAAAACGTTTTATCCAAGGTAAATTTAGACGTTTACGATCATGTAATAATCGTAAAGAACAATTTAATAAAGCTGTTCCTAAAGATATTTTGGGATTAATGATTGCTGCTTGCATGGCAACAATACAACCAATAGAATTTCCGATTAAAAATGCAGGTTCACCTATTACTTCTTCACAAAAATCAGCTATTTGTTGTCCCCAGGTTTCCATGGTGTAGGTAATTTTTTCTCCTGGTTTAGGTTTAGCTGAACCGCCAAAACCAATTAAATCAATAGCATAAACTCGACAGTTTGCGGCTAAAGCTGGAATATTTTTGCGCCAATGTCCCCAGGATGCACCAAATCCATGTATGAGAATTACAGCCGGTCCAGTATCTCCTTGAGTTTGGTAACAAATAGGAAAATCTTGCCAATGCCAGATTTTTGTAGAATTAAAGGGGTTTGTAGTAGTTTGCATGGGAAATTAATGATAAATCAAAATTTAACTGAAACTTAAAAATCAGAAAGGATCAGGCTTTCGCGCCGTCCCTGTGCCTATTGCTATAATCATGAACCAAAACTTAACCAAGCAAAAATTGCCTAAATATTCAGATCCCAGAAAACCTAATAGACACAGATAGCCACTCTACTGTTATCTTAAATTGAAGGCAATTGCAACTTTTTTGATAAAGCGGAACTTCATGGGAACGAATTACCGACGGGTTTTACTGAAACTGAGCGGTGAAGCCTTAATGGGCAATCTGGGCTACGGGATTGATCCAGAAGTGGTTGAACAAATAGCCCAGGAAATAGGAGAGGTGGTCGCCACGGGCGTGCAGGTAGCCATCGTGGTAGGCGGTGGCAACATTTTTCGGGGTGTTCAGGCAGCATCAAGGGGTATGGATCGGGCAACTGGTGACTATGTCGGTATGATTGCCACAGTAATGAACGCCATGACCTTGCAAGATTCTTTAGAACGTATGGGAGTACAAACAAGAGTACAAACAGCGATCGCTATGCAAGAACTAGCAGAACCCTATATTCGTCGTCGTGCCATCCGTCATTTAGAAAAGGGACGGGTGGTAATTTTTGGGGCTGGTTCAGGCAATCCTTTCTTTACGACAGATACGACTGCGGCCTTAAGAGCAGCAGAAATTGAAGCGGAAGTGATTTTCAAAGCTACTAAAGTAGACGGCATTTACGATGCTGATCCGAAACTTGATCCTAATGCCAAGCGTTTTACGACTCTTACCTACGCCCACGTTTTGGCTAAAGATTTGCGAGTCATGGATAGTACCGCAATTGCCTTGTGTAAAGAAAACAATCTCCCTATTCTAGTATTTGACCTAACGGTGCGAGGTAATATCCACCGCGCAGTCATGGGAGAATCAATTGGCACCCTTGTGGGAGGTTCTTGTGACATTAGCTGATGCTGAAAGTACGATGCAAAAAACCGTTGAGTCCACTCAACGATCTTTCAATACCATTCGCACTGGTCGCGCTAACGCGAGTTTATTAGATAAGGTACAAGTGGAGTATTATGGTACACCAACACCTTTAAAATCACTAGCAAATATTAGTACGCCGGATGCTTCCACGATCTTGATTCAACCCTATGATAAGAGCAGCTTGAATCTGATTGAAAAATCCATTTCTTTATCTGACGTGGGTTTAACACCCAGTAACGACGGCGTTGTGATTCGGTTGAATATTCCTCCTTTAACGAGCGATCGCCGTAAGGAATTTGTCAAACTTGCGGCCAAGTATGCAGAAGAAGGTCGTGTGGCAATTCGCAATATCCGCCGCGATGCCATCGAGGCTATTCGCAAACAGGAAAAAAGTTCGGAAATCTCTGAAGATGAAGCCAGAGATCAACAGGACAAACTCCAAAAACTCACCAACAAATACACCACTAAAATAGACGAATTACTGGCAGATAAGGAAAAAGATATCTCTACTGTGTAATTTGTAAAAGGCAAGAGGCAAGAGGCAACAGGCAACAGGCAACAGGCAAGAGGCAACAGGCAACAGGGAAAAATTTTCCCATTACCAATGCCCCATGCCCCATGCCCAATCACCAAATTATATTTACTAAAAATTTACACAAAATCCTAAACCCTTATATATACTTAAGAATCAAAGAATTAAAATTAAAATCAAGAAAATCAGCCATTATGTACGACTGTATTATCGTTGGTGCTGGGCCAGCAGGTGGAACGGCAGCATATCATCTAGCCAAAAAAGGCCGCTCAGTCTTAGTCTTAGAAAAAGAATCCTTACCCAGATATAAGCCTTGTGGTGGTGGTGTGTCACCTAGCGTAGCTCAATGGTTTGACTTTGATTTTAACCCTGCTATTTCCGTCAAAGCCGACTCTCTGCGTTTTACCTGGAAATTAGGCGATCCTGTAGAAGCCAAGATCCAAACTAAAGAACCTGTTTGGATGGTGCGACGAGATGTTTTTGATAATTTCTTAATTCAACAAGCACAAAGCCAAGGGGCTGAACTACGAGATAATACAGAAGTAACTGGTATAGAATTTAAAACAGATCATTGGCAAGTCAATACAGCTAATGGACCAGTTATAGGTCGCTATCTTATCGCTGCGGATGGGGCAAAAGGTCCAATGGCTAAATGGCTAGGTTTTAAAGAACGCAAACGCCGATTAGCAGGAGCATTAGAAGCAGAAATTCCTGCTAACGTAGAGCAAAAAACCACGATTCATTTTGAATTTGGACTAGTCAAAAATGGCTATATTTGGAACTTCCCCAAAGCTGACAGCTATTCCATCGGTGTAGGAACTTTCATCGGTGGCGAACCCCAAGACTTTAAAAAGATTTTAGATGAATACGCTAAATCCTTTAATGTAGATGTCAAAAATAGTAAACAATATGGTCATCCTCTGTGTATTTGGGATGGCAACCAACAACTACACACCCAAAATGCTGTTTTAGCTGGAGAAGCAGCTTGCTTGGTAGACCCCTTTACCGCCGAAGGTATTCGGCCTTCTATTTTTAGCGGTGTTCTGGCAGCAGGATTTATTCATGATGCTTTAAGTGGTGATATTAACGCCTTAGCCAACTACAGCGATGCCATTAACGAACAATGGGGAACTGATATGGCTTGGGCGCAAAAATTAGCAGGAGCATTTTACCGTTTCCCTGGTATCGGTTACAAAGCTGGCGTTAAACGCCCCTCTGGCGCTCAAATCATGGGTAAAATCCTCTGTGGTGAATTGCGCTATGGCGATGTCGCTGGTCGTGCCTTGAAGCGGTTAATTCCTGGTTTTGGTTGATGTAGGAGGGAATAGGTGACAGGTGACAGGTGACAGGTGACAGGGTACAGCCAACAGTCAACCGTCAACAGTCAACCGTCACTTCATCATCATGGTCATCGGAATATTCATCAAGATGATCTTCTTGGACATGATCCCATTGATCTAAGACATCTTTAACTAAAACTTCTTGTACCCAAATTTTGGCAACAACAGTGAGAGGCAATGCCAAAAATAATCCTAAAAAGCCGAAAAATGTGACAAAAAATAATTGAGAAATTAGGGTGACGGCAGGTAGTAAAGATACTTGATGTGCCATGACTACAGGTGTAATGAAATTACTTTCACACTGTTGGATAAAAAAGTAGAGAACGAATACAGCAAGAGCTTTCCATGGGTTATCTAAAAGAGCGATCGCCATTGCTGGAACTACACTTATGGTTGGGCCCAAATTAGGAATTAAATTCATAAATCCTGCCAAAACTGACAAAGCTAATGCAGCCTTGATACCTAAAATTGATAAGCCTACCAAACTCATTAGTCCGATTACCAAAACACCAATTGCTGCACCTGTTACCCACCCTTCTAAAGAAACTTCGCATTGTTGTAAAATCCCTGTTACTCGTCGGCGATAAAAGGAGGGAAATATGCGAATAAATACTTTTTGATAAGCATCTGGACTGGCTAAAAACATCGCCGTTAAAACCAGGACTAATAAAATTTTTAGGACAACTTCTAAAGAACTAGAAACAAAGGCAAAAGAGTTACCTAAAAGGCGATTAAATAGTGGTTGTGCCTGTTCTATTAAACTATTTAAATCCGGTATATAGGGTAATAATTGGGGAGGAATATTATTTCTTTGTTCATCAATCCAACTATTAAAACGTTCAAATCCTTGGGGAACTCTATAGGTCAATTCATGAAATTGTTGGACAAAAGGTGGGACAATTAACCAGAAAAAACAGATCACACCAGCAAAGAAAATCCCTACAGATAATACAACTGCTAATCCTCGTTTCATCCCCGACCTTTGTAAGCGTCGTGCTAGACGATTTAATGTTGTTGCTAACACAACAGCAGCAAATATAAGTAGCAAAACGTCACGCAGTTGCCACAATATATATAAAGATATGACTAGAGCAATTAAACCTATCCATTGACCAAGATTCACAAACAAGACTCCCAACTTGGTAAGATGCTTTATTAATTAGGACTGACGCAAGATATATAGCAAGAGGCAAGAGTGAAGTCCTTGCTATTATTAGGTTTCAACGATTAATAATCTCCTGATCATTCTGGCTACACCTATAAATGTAACTCTTATTCTGGCGTAGGGGTAATTCATGAATTACACCTGCTTTTCCTATTGCGTAAGTCTTGTTGACGACAATAATTTTTTCAACTAACGTACTTAGGTTAGACCATTTTCGCTACGATACTGATATTTTTTTTGTTAATTTTGTTGTTGTTTGGGAATGCGCCATAGCAGCAGAGTGGCCATAATTATAGTCGGTGATAAAACCATAATCAGTGCATTTGTTACCGTTGCTGGAATCCAGAGAGGATCAGCAGACTTAATGAATACAGATACCAAAGCGGAAAATGAGAGTAGCTTGAACAAAAATCCCAATTGAGAGGCCATAAGAGTACGGGAAGGCGAATAATTTTTTCGGTATCTACTAATTTAGACTTTCTCTTCTAGTTTCTACAATAGTATTCAGATACAAAACTTTACAATAAGCGGTGTATTTAGTAATTCTTAGCATTACTACACAAGAGGTAAAACTATGCCCGTAGAAACTAATAATAATAACAAGATGAAACAGCCAAAAATTAGACAATTTGGCGGCGGGTTACTAATTTTAGTGACTTTGTTGTTATTACTGAATTTGATAGTTCCCAGTTTTTTAGGGACTCGATTGCAGCAAGTTCCCTATAGTGATTTTATTGATCAGGTAAAAGCGGGTCAAGTGGATAAGGCCATTGTGGGAGGCGATGCCATTGAATATGCCATCAAAAATAAAACTCCTGATGGTAAAACCGTTGAACAGGTATTTCGGACTACACCTGTGGCTATTGATTTAGATTTACCCAAAATTCTCCGGGAGAATAATGTTGAATTTGCCGCACCACCACCAGCCGAAAATGCTTGGATTGGCACATTATTAAGTTGGGTTGCACCCCCATTAATTTTCTTTGGGATTTGGGCTTTTTTAATGAATCGTCAAGGTGGGGGACCTGCTGCATTAACAGTAGGAAAAAGCAAAGCGCGGATTTATTCTGAAGGTAGCACGGGGGTAAAATTCCCAGATGTTGCGGGTGTAGACGAAGCAAAAGCAGAATTAGAAGAAATAGTTGATTTCCTGAAAAATGCCAGTAAATACACAACTTTAGGGGCAAAAATTCCCAAAGGTGTATTATTAGTTGGGCCTCCTGGTACTGGTAAAACATTACTAGCAAAAGCGATCGCTGGTGAAGCTGGTGTACCTTTCTTTAGTATTTCCGGTTCAGAATTTATTGAATTATTTGTGGGTGTGGGCGCTGCAAGAGTTAGAGATTTATTTGAACAAGCAAAACAACAAGCACCCTGTATTGTTTTTATTGATGAATTAGACGCTTTAGGTAAATCTCGCGGTGGCGCTGGTGGTTTTGTTGGCGGTAATGATGAAAGAGAACAAACTCTCAACCAATTACTAACAGAAATGGATGGTTTTGATGCTAACACTGGTGTCATTATCATCGCTGCTACTAACCGTCCTGAAGTTCTCGATCCTGCTTTACGTCGTCCTGGTCGTTTTGATCGCCAAATTGTGGTAGATAGACCGGATAAAATCGGTCGAGAAGCTATTCTCAAAGTCCATGCCAAAAATGTTAAATTATCACCAGATGTGGATTTAGGAATTATTGCTACTCGAACCCCAGGTTTTGCCGGTGCTGACTTAGCTAACCTAGTTAATGAAGCGGCTTTATTAGCAGCAAGAAATAACCGTCAAGCTGTCTTAATGGCAGATTTTAATGAAGCAATTGAAAGATTAATTGCTGGTTTAGAAAAACGTTCCCGTGTGTTAAATGAAGTCGAGAAAAAGACCGTTGCTTATCATGAAGTTGGTCATGCCATAGTTGGTGCATTAATGCCCGGTTCTGGTAAAGTTGAAAAGATTTCTGTTGTCCCTCGCGGTGTCGGTGCTTTGGGTTATACCATTCAAATGCCAGAAGAAGATAGATTTTTGATGGTAGAAGATGAAATTCGCGGACGCATTGCGATTTTATTGGGAGGACGTTCTGCTGAGGAAATTGTTTTTGGTAAAGTTTCTACCGGCGCTGCTGATGATATTCAAAAAGCGACGGATTTAGCAGAACGAACTGTGACAATTTATGGTATGAGTGATAAACTTGGACCAGTAGCTTTTGAAAAAATTCAACAGCAATTTATCGAAGGTTATGGAAATCCCCGTCGTGCTATCAGTCCTCAAATAGCGGAAGACATTGATCTCGAAGTTCAACACATAGTCGAAAATGCTCACCACATTGCTTTAACTATTTTGCAAAATAACCGGGATTTACTAGAAGAAATTGCCCAGGAATTATTGCAAAAGGAAATTCTCGAAGGTGGTTATTTACGAGAAAGATTAACTCAAGCACAAGCACCTGATGAAATGCAGGAATGGTTAAGAACTGGTAAGTTAGATATTGATAAACCTTTGCTGCAAACTTTGTTAGTTTAGTCTTGAATAAATGTAGGTGTAGGGGTTTAGCAATGCTAAACCCTTATTTTTTGGGGGTTTAATTTTAATTGTCTGAGTCACGATGTCGAGGATGTTAGGATTTACAGGATTATGTAGGGGCAAACCCCCCGTGGTTGTCCCGAAATGTGTTAGGGGTAGGCACGGGGGCGCTACCCCTACATTAAATCCACATCTTTTATATAATTAATTTTACCTATGTACTTAATAAATAAAAGAAGTCGGAGATCTGGGTATCAACAAGTGCTATAGCTGAATACTTACATTAAATCCTTAATTTCAAAAAAATGATCAAATTCATAGATTTATTTAGTGGTACAGGTGGATTTAGATTAGCAATTGAAAACATAACTCATCAACATAAAATTCTATCTGAATGTGTTTTTTCTAGTGATATTGATCTAGATGCTCAAAAAATATATACAGCTAATTTTAGCGAAACACCCACTGGAGATATTACAAAAATTGATGAAGATGATATTCCTGAGCATGATATCTTATTAGGTGGTTTCCCTTGTCAACCTTTTAGTATTTGTGGAGAATTAAAAGGATTTGAAGATACTAGGGGAACATTATTTTTTGATATTGCTAGAATTATTAAAAGTAAACAACCTACGGCTTTTATATTGGAAAATGTTAAGCAATTAAAAGGACATCAACAAGGGAAAACTCTAAAAATCATTCTTCAAACATTGAAGGAGTTAGGATATTATTCAGATTATCAAGTTTTAAATGCTCTTAATTTTGGATTACCACAAAAACGAGAAAGAATTTTCATTGTTGGATTCAAAAATCAAAACGATTTTCATAACTTTCATTGGCCATTGGCAAAAATGCCGATGCAACCTTTATTAGCAATATTAGAAAACTCGGTTTCTGATTTTTATTATGCTTCAGAAAAAATTAGAGAAAATCGGTTACAGAAGGTTAAACCTGATCAAAAATATGATCAACCAACTATTTGGCATGAAAATAAATCTGGAAATATTAGTATACATCCTTATTCCTGTGCTTTGAGAGCAGGAGCATCTTATAATTATTTGTTAGTCAATGGAGAAAGAAGATTAACTGAGAGGGAAATGTTGAGATTGCAAGGTTTTCCTGAATCTTATCAAATAGTGGGAAGTTATCAAACGATGCGGAAATTAACTGGTAATGCGATCGCTATTCCTTGTATTTCGGCGATAATTGATGCTATGATTCAGGCTATTGGGTAAATTTAGCCATCACAATCATTCAGAATTAAACGCAGATAATTTTTTGATTAGACGAGGAAAAGGTATAGTCATATTTTTACACTATATGATGGAAGATAATTTTGAGTAAGTCTCCTTGGGAAAAAGGTTTTTCTAAATAACCATTAGCTTTAACAAATTTAGCTTTAGCTCTATCTCTTAATCCCATTCTTTCTGTCATGAAAATTATAGGAATGTGTTGATAGCTAATATGTTTACGTAATAAAGTACAAACTTCATATCCATCTAAGTTAGGCATTTCTATATTCAATACAATAATATCAGGTTGTAATCGCAGAATTTCCATTAAAGCTTGGGAAGAATTGGTAAATTGAATGACATCAAATATTTGATCATCTAAAAAATTTGTGATATCGTTTAATATAGTTCTATCGTTATCTATACAAAAGATACTACATTTCTTTTTCTGTTGAGATGGAACATCTGGCTTGTATTGAATATTATTTTGATAATTACTTGTATTTAATTCCTGTTGATATTTTTGTACTGTTTGTGTCTGATTATCATTTTTTAAATCGAAATCCTGAAAATCAACTTTTACTCCTGTTTGACATTGTTCTACTAAAGTTCTTAAACTTAAATGGCAAAATTTAGGCAAATTATCTAAAAAACTATGGGGAATTAATTCATAACTACCATATCTTAAATCTAGTAATGATTCTAAAACTTCTAATGCTAAATTCTCAATTAATATAGCAGCTTGTAAGTGACTAATATATTTTTGATTAACTAACCAACAAATAGCTAAATAATCTGGATTTGGTATGGACTGATTTTCAATATCTTTTTCAAATATCATCCTTACTTGTTCATTAATACCAATAGGAAGTGTAGAAATATGTTTACTTAACAGTTTTAAATTGCGGTAAAGAGATTCAAACATTTCTTCTGAGTAACCAGCATATATAAGCTTGCCTTGATCCATATATATTGACCAAGCACTAGATTCACTAAATACTTGTAAATACCCAGTAAATGAATTATGAGTTATCTTTTTTAATAAATTAATTGGTTGTAGCTGTTGAAAAAATCTATATCTGCTAATAGGAACTGTATTCATGTTTGAAGATTGAGGATGGAAATTATCTTTCATAATCATTTAATTAAGTAAGTTTGATGGTAAAGATTTAGGTAATACTAATTTAACGTCAATTCAATGAAACTCACCTTGACCCCTCTCGCACAAATAAAGGGGCATTTTAACTTGTCATGAGAACCTTTAATATTTGTCAGGAAATCATGTCACAATTTTACTATTCCAGATTTGATCTTTTTTTCCTTCATGAATTATCCTTTTTAGGTTACTATATATTTTCTGAGTAAATAAAAAAGTATCTTAAACCTAAGATGAAAAAATGAAGTAGATAAATTGGATTACAACAGTCTAAATTTCTAATATCGTGGTATAAACTCGAATGAGATACAAACTGAAACTTAAAAATCATACAGGATAAGGCTTTACCTCCTGCCTTCTGTTTTCTGCTATATTCTGTTTTTTACATCTCCTTATATCCAATTGTGTCGGTAATTTATATTTCAGTCACAGAAAATAGCGATCGCCTAGATCGTTATTTATCCCAAGAGTTATCAGAGTTGTCCCGTTCTCGTATTCAGCAATTAATAGAACAGGGTCATGTGCAAATTAATGATCAAATTTGTACATCTAAGAAAATTCATCTCAAAACAGGCGATCGCATTACCCTAGAAATTCCTGCTATTCAACCCCTACAACTACAAGCAGCAGATATTCCCCTGGATATTCTTTACGAAGACGATGAGTTAATTATTCTCAATAAACCTGCTGGTTTGGTTGTCCACCCTGCACCTGGTCATCCTGATGGAACTTTAGTCAATGCTATCTTGGCACACTGTCCAAATTTACCAGGAATTGGTGGTGTTCAGCGTCCGGGTATAGTTCACCGTTTAGACAAAGATACAACCGGAGCGATCGCTATTGCCAAAACAGACTTAGCCTATCAACACCTACAAGCGCAACTACAGGCAAAAACCGCCCGTAGAGAATATCTAGGTTTAGTTTACGGTGTTCCCAAAACAGAAACCGGAAGTATAGACTTACCCATTGGTCGTAACCCCCAAGACCGCAAAAAAATGGCTATCGTTTCCCTAGAAGATGGTGGACGAACTGCTATTACTCATTGGCAAGTAAAAGAACGTCTTGGCAACTATACATTAATTCATTTCCAATTAGAAACAGGGCGTACCCATCAAATTCGAGTTCATAGTGCCAAAATGGGTCATCCTATCGTCGGCGATCCCGTTTATAGTTCTGGTCGTTCCGTCGGTGTAAATTTGCCAGGACAAGCATTACACGCTTGGAAACTCCAGCTACAACATCCCCTTTCTGGGAAGTTAGTTCAAGTAACAGCACCCCCTCCCTCCAGCTTTACTACTTTACTGGAAGTCCTGCGTCGTCGTTGTTGACAGTTTATGGTTAACCGTTGACTGTTGCCGCCTAAAATTAAATTTTTGTGAATAACTGAGGCTTTTTGTTCATATTGTGCATCTCTCTTGAGAAGAAATTAATATCCCCCCCTAGAGGAAAAAAGTAGGAATTTTGGAAAATATTTAGAAATGTAAAATTTACACAACTTAATAAAATTCAGTAAAACCAAATATTTGTAAAAAGGCTATAACCGACTATTTATAGGGACTTTAAGGAATATAAAAAAAATATAAAATGGTTAAAGATTGCGATTGTTTTCGATAAATGTAAAGTTCTGTAAAGAAAATGTACTATTTTTCTCAGGTGTACTCCTTATATGTAAAGGATTTGAGGCTTTTCTTATCTGAATATCTTATTTTTTCATAATTTGTAACAAATAAAGGCTCTATGGCATTGTATAAACATAAACTGTAGGGGTTAAACAACAGAGGAAACTTGAACAAAGCAGGCAATTCATGAATTTTGCCAGTTTCTCATAAAGTTACCAATGCCTCTCATAATTTCTCGTTCTATCGAAACTAGAGAGAAGAATATGAGAAAGCACATTGAGAAACACTTTGATTCAAATTCAGTTGTAAACCATACAAATTAGTATTAATTTAGACATCTCTCAACTAAGTAATTTAGGAGATTAGAGTCCATGACATTAGATGTATTTTCCAAGGTTGTTTCCCAAGCCGACGCTAGAGGCGAATTCCTCAGCACAGAACAACTAGATGCTTTAGCAGCAGTTGTAGCTTCTGGTAACAAGCGTTTAGACGCTGTTAATCGCATTACAAGCAACGCCTCCGCAATTGTTACCAACGCTGCTCGTGCTTTGTTTGAAGAACAGCCCAACTTGATCGCTCCTGGCGGAAACGCTTACACCAACCGTCGCATGGCTGCTTGTCTCCGCGACATGGAAATCATCTTACGCTATGTAACCTACGCAGCAATTGCTGGTGATGCTAGTGTGTTGGATGACCGTTGCTTAAATGGTTTACGTGAAACATACCAAGCTTTGGGTACTCCTGGTGCTTCCGTAGCAGTTGGTGTTGGCAAAATGAAAGAAGCTGCGATCTCTATCGTTAACGATCCTAACGGCATCACAAAAGGTGATTGTAGCCAGTTAGTTTCTGAATTAGCAAGCTACTTCGACCGCGCTGCGGCTGCTGTTGCCTAATAATTCATTACAAATAGCTCAGAAGCTAAATAGAGCTTCTTCTTCTGAAAACAAGCCACTAACAATCTAGGAGATTTTCAACAATGAAAACACCAATTACCGAAGCTATCGCTGCTGCTGATACCCAAGGACGCTTTTTGAGCAACACCGAATTACAAGCAGTTAACGGTCGTTTAGTCCGTGCTGCTGCCAGCATGGAAGCTGCTCGTGGTTTAACCGCTAACGCTCAAAAATTGATTGATGGTGCTACCAGCGCTGTTTACAGCAAATTCCCCTACACCACCTCCACACCTGGCGCTCAATTTGCTGCTGATGCTCGTGGTAAAGCAAAATGCGCTCGTGACGTTGGTCACTACCTACGCATCATCACCTATAGCTTAGTTGCTGGTGGTACAGGTCCTTTGGATGAGTTCTTAATTGCTGGTTTAGCTGAAATCAACAGTGCATTTGATTTGTCTCCTAGCTGGTATGTAGAAGCTTTGAAATCTATCAAAGCTAACCACGGTTTGAGCGGTCAAGCTGCTAACGAAGCTAACACCTACATTGACTACGCAATCAACGCTCTCAGCTAGATAGCGTCATGCCCGGAGAGGGATATAATTGTTAGATGGAGTTACCCCTAATGGGGTTGGTCAGTTGTTCATGGGGAGTCACTGCGTAAGTTAGATTAAATATCTAACTCAAAATTAACTGGCGTTAAGACCTCCAAGATCACCCTGATTTCACCTAGCAATTGGATCTAGCTCCGGGCATCGTTTTATCTCCAGGTAACTGAAGTTGTTAATCAGAGCGCGAAAATCATTTGTTATCAGTGGTTTTGCATGGAAATGAAAACAATAGCAGGAGAAAAACATGGCAATTACAACGGCAGCATCAAGGCTAGGAACAGAAGCTTTTAGCAGTAAAAGTAAAATAGAACTGCGCCCAAGTGCAAGCAAAGAAGAAGTAGAATTGGTAATCCGCGCTGTTTATCGCCAAGTTCTAGGCAATGACTATATCTTGGCATCAGATCGCCTCAAAGGACCAGAATCACTTTTACGTGATGGTAACCTAACAGTACGAGATTTTGTGCGTAGAGTGGCTAAATCAGAACTCTATAAAGCTAAATTCTTCTATAACAGTTTCCAAACTCGGTTAATTGAACTCAACTATAAGCATTTGTTGGGTCGCGCACCTTATGATGAGTCAGAAGTGACCTACCACCTAGACTTATACATTAACCAAGGTTACGACGCAGAGATAGACTCCTACATTGATTCTCAAGAATATCAAAACAGCTTTGGTGATAACGTAGTTCCTTACTATCGGGGTTTTGATTCTCAAATAGGACAAACTGCCTCTGGTTTTACTCGGATGTTCCGGTTATATCGAGGTTATGCCAACAGCGATACTGCTCAAGTAGAAGGTTCTAAATCTCGTTTAGCCAGAGAATTGGCTAGTAATAAAACTTCCTCAGTCGTGGGACCCTCCGGCAGTAATGATAACTGGGGTTTCCGTCCTTCTGTGGATAATGCTCCTAAGCAGAATTTAGGCAATGCTGTAGGGCAATCGGATCGCGTTTACCGAATTGAAGTCGCCGGCATTCGCAATCCAGGATACCCCAGCGTGCGGCGTAGCAGCACAGTATTCATTGTACCTTATGAGCGCCTTTCAGACAAAATGCAGCAAATTCATCGAGTTGGCGGCAAAATTGTCAGCGTTACATCAACGTAAGGTTTAGTGCTGTCCACCGACACAACTCATCATAGGAGATATAGTAATGTTCGGTCAAACCACACTCGGTTCTAGTAGTGTTTCTTCATCTGCAAGCCGAGTATTTCGTTATGAAGTAGTCGGTTTAAAGCAAAACGAAGAAACTGACAAAAATAAACTCGACATTCGCCGTAGTGGTAGCGTGTTTATTACCGTACCCTACAACCGCATGAATGAAGAAATGCGACGCATTACCCGTCTAGGTGGCACAATCGTCAAGATTGAACCTTTAACTGTAGCATAGTCAGAATTAAACCCTGGCAATGATAGAAACCAGTGGAGAAGAATATTCTGCCCAGAATGCCCCAAATCTTACGCCAGAGATTGCTATTGCTAATCTGCGATCGCCAGATTTAAGTCTCCGTTACTATGCTGCTTGGTGGTTGGGTAAGTTCCGAGTTAGTCGTCCAGAAGCCATAGATGCACTCATCGCAGCCCTAGAGGATGAAGCTGACAGAACAGAACTAGGTGGTTATCCCTTACGGCGCAATGCCGCCAGGGCGCTTGGTAAACTAGGCAACCTCAAAGCCTTACCAGGTTTAATTAAATGCTTGGAATGTAGTGATTTTTATGTCCGTGAGGCAGCAGCCCAATCTCTGGCCATGCTGAAAGATAAAACAGCACTACCAGCACTGATTAAACTCCTAGATGGGGGAGTTGCGCAAGCTGTACAAGTAGCAGGACTACCCCATCTTACCCAACCATATACCGCAGTCTTAGAAGCTTTGGGAGCTATGGGTGGAACTGAGGCTGTTTCCCTAGTTGAGCCTTTTTTGCAGCATCCAGTTCTTCGCTTACAATGCTCTGCGTCCAGAACCATGTACCAACTAACACAAGATCCCAAATATGGAGAGTTCTTAGTGACAGTGTTGGCTAAAGGGGATATAAAAATGCGTCGTGTTGTGTTGGGAGACTTGGGTGCTATTGGTTATTTACCAGCAGCAGAAGCGATCGCCCAAGCCCAAGTGGAAAATAGTTTCAAACTTATTGCCTTGAAAGGATTATTAGAGTATCAACTGCCAAAACAGTCTGATACTTTTGATATATCTGAACCAGCTATCCGAGTGATGAATTTGATGGATTCACTTTTATAGTCAGTAGTCAGTTGTTAATTGTCAGTTGCAAAACTAAACAACTGCTGACTACTGACCACTGACCACTGACAACGGAAAAATGGATGAACTAATTCAGGCTATTACCGCAGCAGAAACACCATCCCAACTGGTGATAGCGGTTAAAAATCTGGCAGCAGCCAAAAATCCATCGGCAATTCCCAACTTAATCGCTGTTTTTGGTTATAACAATCCTGAAGCGGCGATAGTGGCAGTAGCAGCATTAACAGAGTTGGGAGAAATAGCAGTTCCACCATTGCTAGACCAAATTGATGATTATAACTATGGCGCACGGGCTTATTCGATTCGCACTTTAGCAGCGATCGCAGATCCCCGTGCTTTAGATATTCTCATCTCCACTGCAATTACTGACTTTGCCCCCAGTGTCCGCCGTGCTGCCGCTAGGGGACTAGGAAAATTGCACTGGCATAAATTAGAGCCTGGGTCAGTTGAAATAGCTATTAACCGCACCTTAGACACACTAATCCTCATCTGCCAAGATACAGATTGGTCAATTCGCTATGCGGCTATTGTTGGTTTACAAGCTTTAGCTGAAGAGGATTTGGTGCGATCGCCTATTTTGGCTCAATTTCAATTAATGCTGACTAACGACATCGAAAAAGCAGTTCGCGCTCGTGTTCAGATGGCCTTAGCCTAATATCAAGGCAGTAAATAGCCAGTAAACAGATTTATATACCATATAACAAGGTAAAAGTAAAGATGTCAATACCACTACTAGAATATAAGCCCAAATCCCAAAACCAGAGGGTAGAAGGTTACGAAGTTCCTAACGAAGACACCCCAACTATTTATTGCTTAGATCGGGCTACATCTGATCAAGATATTGATAGTATCATTTGGGCTGCATACCGCCAAATTTTCAGTGAACACCTGATTTTAGCCAGCTATCGGCAAAAATCTTTAGAATCACAACTACGGACTCGATCAATTACCGTTCGTGATTTTATCCGGGGTTTAGGTAAATCAGAAGTTTACCGCACCCAAGTGGGAGATACAAACTCCAACTATCGCCTAGTTGACATCACCTTAAAACGGTTCTTAGGCCGGGCTGCTTACAACAAAGAAGAAGAAATTGCTTGGTCTATTGTCATTGCTACCAAAGGTTTGCACGGGTTTATAGATGATTTGTTGTTATCCGATGAGTATATAGACAACTTTGGTGATGATATTGTCCCTTACCAACGTCGTCGTTTTGGCGATCGCCCCTTTAATCTAGTTAACCCCCGTTATGGTGCTAACTGGCGCGATACTCAAAATATTCGTGGTTTGGCAGGTCGTTCCTACTACAACATCCGCACATCAGGACAACTGACTACAGCAGATATCCGTCGAGCAATTCCGGCCAACTTCTTCATCATGGCTGGGTCTATTATTACCAACGAATACAACTACCAACGCAGTTTGGCCACCGCCCAATCTTACGTTAGTAGCGGTGATATTCCTGATACAAGCAGAGATAATCAAGAACAACCCACAGTTAAACCTGTAGCAGTTTCCTTACCTTATCGTTACATCCCTGGAATCGCTAAAAATTAGTGATTGGTAAAAGGCAAGAGGCAAGAGGCAAAAGGCAAGAGGCAAGAGGCAAAAGGAAAGATAAATACTATTCCCTATTCCCTGTTCCCTGTTCCCTGTTCCCTAACAACTAACAACTAACAAACATGACAATACCTTTACTAGAATATAAACCCAGTTCTCAAAATCAGAGAGTTTCTGGTTATGAAGTTCCTAATGAAGATACACCCACAATTTACCGCATCGAAGACTATGCCTTTGGTGGAGAAGTAGAAGAATTAATTTGGGCTGCTTACCGTCAACTTTTTAGTGAACACGTAATTCTCAAATTTTACCGCCAAACTAATTTAGAATCCCAGGTAAAAAATAAAGCCATTACCGTCCGGGATTTTATTCGGGGTTTAGCTAAATCTGAAGCTTTCCAAAGTTTAGTAATTCAGACTAATTCTAACTACAGATTAGTAGAAATTGGACTAAAGCGCCTATTAGGTCGCGCCCCTTACAACAAAGAAGAAGAAATTGCTTGGTCAATTGTCATTGCTAACAAAGGTTGGGGCGGTTTCGTGGATGCTTTGTTAGAGTCTGAAGAATATCAAAGCAACTTTGGCGAAAACATCGTTCCTTACCAAAGACGGCGTTATAAAGACAGACCCTTTAATTTGGTAACACCACGATACAGCGACTACTGGCGTGACCAACTAGAAGAAGCTCGTTATAAATGGGGTGACATTAAAAACTTTTTGGATATGGCAAATTCCATTAAGATTAAGACAGTGACCTACACACCAGTTAGCACTGCTAATATCCAAATTCCTAACACTACAAAGGAAACAATACCTACAGGTATTCCGGTTTCCATCAGCCCTAGTGCTAGTTTTCCTGTAGGCTAAATAGTTCGTTAATTATCAGGGGAATCTCGGTGACAAAAGTGAAAAAGTTTGTATTTTTTTAAGGATTTTAATTTTGGTTACTTTACTAACTATGACGACATTTTAAGATGCCAACTTTACTAAAAGGCAGGTTCTTGAAAATGGCAATTCCTTTACTTGAATACAAACCTACAACCCAAAACCAACGAGTTAGTAGTTTCGGTACAGCAGATACTAATGAAGACAGTCCTTATATCTACCGAATTGAAAATGCCAATTCTCCTGGGGAAATTGAACAACTAATTTGGGCGGCCTATCGCCAAATCTTCAACGAACAGGAGATCCTCAAATTTAATCGCCAAATTACCTTAGAAACCCAATTCAAAAATAGGTCAATGACGGTTAAAGACTTCATTCGTGGTTTGGTCAAATCAGAACGTTTTTATCAGCTAGTTGTGATACCAAATAATAACTATCGGTTGGTAGAAATTTGTCTGAAAAGGATTTTAGGTCGTTCTCCCTACAATGAAGAGGAAAAAATTGCCTGGTCAATTCAAATTGCTACTTTGGGTTGGAGCAAATTTGTGGATGTTCTGATTGATAGTCAAGAGTATAACCAAAATTTTGGTGATTACACCGTACCCTATCAACGCAAGCGAATGACCACAGACCGACCTGTTAGCTTTACAACCCGCTATGGTACTGATTATCGTGATCGGGCAGGTATTGTCCAAAAAAATCGGTATATTACTTCATGGCGGGGGTTATTTTCCCCAAATTCAGGACAAAATGTTGATTGGGGTGCATTGTCTGCTGTATTACTGGTAATAACCGCAGGGATCACCTTCTTATTAATTCTCAATTGGTTAGGGATGAATCCTATCTACTAACCTGTTGGGGAGAAAATAAGAGCAAAAGGAAACAGGGAATAACCTACTTTCTCCATTTTCTGTAGGTTGGGTTAAGCGACAGCGCAACCCAACGTTTATGTTAGGTTTCATGATATTACTTCGCAATGCTCACGCGAACAACCCAACCTACAAATCAAAGCTTTTTTGGGAATGATAAATATTCCCTGTTCCCTCATTCATTATCTTTGTTTAATTTGATCATAAAAGGAGAAAATTAATATGGCATTGCCATTACTTCAATACAGTCCAAGTAGTCAAAATCATCGGGTAAGCAGCTTTGGCGTTGCTGACCAAAATGAAGATACACCTTATGTATATCGTTTAGAAGATGTTAGTTCTTACACTGACATGACAAACATCATTTGGGCATCTTATCGCCAAGTTTTCAGTGAACATGAAATTCTCAAGTTTAACCGTCAAGTTACTTTAGAATCTCAACTTAAAAATGGTTCTTTATCCGTTCGTGATTTTATTCGCGGTTTGGCTAAATCAGAAGCTTTCTATCGTTTAGTTGTCTCCGTTAATAACAACTACCGTTTAGTAGATATCACCCTCAAACGCTTATTGGGTCGTTGCGCTTACAATAAAAAAGAAGAAATTGCATGGTCAATTGTTATTTGTAACAAAGGCTATGGCGGTTTTGTTGATGCTTTATTAGACAGCACGGAATACACCGAAAATTTTGGTGAAAATACTGTTCCTTACCAACGTAAGCGTTTAGTAGATCGTCCCTTTAACTTGGTAACACCTCGTTACGGCGCAGACTTCCAAGAAACCGCCGGTACAGTCAAAACCGATTGGCAGTTTACCTTACAGAACTTCTACAGTCGTAAAGCCAAAGAAAAGCGGATGGCAGAAGGAGATCCTGGTAAGTTTGCAGATATGGCTGCGGCAGTTGGTGGTAAAGGTAACTATGCTCAAAAGCTTTCCTCCTTTGACATTGATTACCTCAATGCTGTTCCTTACCGTGGCAGACGCTAATCATTAGAAAATATCGAGTTTTTAGGGTGTGTTAGAAAGATAATTCTTGACACACCCTAATTTTATTGGTTATTGTATAATTTTGCTGTAAAATGCTATTACATGAATTTTATCAGCATTTATTATACTGTGTAGATTCTAAATTAGCACAAGTTATTAATATCAATGCTGAACTTGAAGCTAAGGTAGCACAACAAGCTCAGAAATTAGGAATTCTTCACCAGCGCTTACAAGAAGCTGAACAACAAGTCAAATTTCAAGCTCAGTTATTAGCACAAGTTAATGACGCTGTAGTGGCGATTGATCTCAACTACAGAATTATTCATTGGAATAGTGCGGCTGAAAAACAGTATGGCATCCCATCTACAGTAGCACTAGGTAAATTAATCAACGAATGTTATGAATATCTTTGGATAGAATCAACAGATGAAATAAATGCTTTTGCAGCTTTAGAGACTGTAGGTTATTGGCAAGGGGAAAATATTCATCGCAAGTTGAATGGAGAAGAGATATTTGTTGAATCATCAGTGACAATTCTCAAAGACAAAAACAGTAATCACATGGGATTATTGAGTGTGATTAGAGATATTACTCAACATAGAAAGGCAGAATTAGCTTTGCAACAACAATTACAAAAAATGTTGTTACTCAAGCAAATAACTGATCAAATTCGCCAAAATTTGAGAACAGAGGATATTTTTGATGCTGCGGCTGTGGCAATTGGCCAAGCATTTGCAATTAATCGTTGTCTGATTCATACTTATAATTCAGAACCAGAGTCTCATTTGATTTTAGTTGCAGAATACTTAAATGGCAATTACGAATCGGTGAAAGGAATACCAGTTCCTGTGAAAGATAATCCTTATGTAGCAGCAGTTTTAAATACAGATAAGGCAATTGCTACACCAGATATTAATGCTGAACCATTGCTGCAAAATGTTCTTTCTCTATGTCATCAAGTACAAATACAGTCCTTACTACTGATTCAAACTTCTTATCAAGGTAAACCCAATGGTATTATCGGCTTACATTATTGTTGGAAAGAAGGAGATATAAAACCAAAAATTCGTGAATGGACATCGGAGGAAATTGAATTATTAGAAGCTGTAGCTGCTCAAGTTGGTATTGCGATCGCTCAAGCTACTTTCTTAGAAATAGAAACCTCTAGACGAGAAGAATTAATACTAAAAAATGCCGCTTTAGAGCAAGCAAAACAACAAGCAGAAACTGCTAACCAAGCTAAAAGTGAATTTTTAGCTAATATGAGTCACGAAATTCGGACTCCAATGAATGCTATTCTCGGTTTTACGGATTTATTGCAATCAATGATGATTGAAGATCGCTCCCGTGCCTATCTTCAGACTATTGCTGCTAGTGGAAGAACGTTACTGAGATTAATTAATGATATTTTGGATCTTTCTAAAATTGAAGCTGGCAAACTGGAATTATATTATGCTCCTGTAAATTTGCGATCGCTCATTTACGAGATTGTCAATATTTTTGAACCGATGGCAAATAAAAAAAAATAACTCTCATTTACCATATTAATACAAAAGTACCAACAACTATTTGTATTGATGAAATTAGATTACGCCAAGTTCTATTTAATGTAGTTGGTAATGCTCTAAAATTTACTGAAAAAGGATATATAGAAATATCTATTTCTGCTCAGTCATATTTTATAGATAATCAAGAATATATCTGGTTAGAAATTACAGTTAAAGATTCAGGAATTGGCATTGATAAAAAAGAACAACAAAGTATTTTTGCAGCTTTTGTTCAGAGTTATGGTAAAAGTAATCGTAAATATGGTGGTACAGGTTTAGGACTAGCAATCACACGGAATTTAATTAATATGATGGGTGGTATGGTAACAATTCAAAGTAAATTAGGTGAAGGTAGTATTTTTACTTTTATCTTTCCTCAAGTTGTCTCTGGTACTACCGTAAACTATAAAATAGTATCTACTTCAGAGAATAATTTAAATCAATATGTGCCTAGCAAGATTTTAGTAGTAGACGACATAGAATCTAACCGAGAATTAATTAAAGGATATTTAGTAGAAACTCACCATACCCTAATATTTGCCGAGAATGGAGAGGAAGCAATTAGTTTAACTAAATTACATCATCCCGATCTGATATTACTTGACTTAAGAATGCCTAAAATGGATGGCAAAGAAGTATTAATCTGCCTAAAACAGGATGAAAATACCAAGAATATTCCTATAGTTATTCTTACTGCTGAATCACAAAAAGAAGAGCAAAGTGAACTTAAAAAATTATGTCAAGGATTTTTAGGTAAACCAGTTAGTTACCAACAATTCGTAGCTGAAATTAAAAACCATTTCAAATTAGCTGATCTAGTTAACCACACCAGAAATACACAATCTATTATTTCTAATATTCCCAATTCAACATTATTAATTTTTCCACAGGACTTAACAGATTTATTCAGCCAATTAGACGCAGAAGAAAAAGTATGGTTGACCTTAAAGCAAACTCTCAAAATTCGTGAACTCGAGCAGTTTGTAAAACGCTTAGAAAATTTAGCTACAAAACATAATTGTCAAGAATTATTAGAACATGTTAAACATCTCCGAATCTATTTAAATACTTTTGATATCGAAAAAATCTCTCACATCATTAATGATTTTCCCTCTATAAAACAAACTATCACTCAAAAATATACTTCTTCAGAAGCATGATCAGCAATGACTCGATTACGACCTTGACGTTTAGCTTTATAAAGTGCTTCATCAGCCCGTTGTAGTAGAATATCAATATTTGCATCACCTTTTTGGTAACTACCTACACCAATACTAACAGTTATAGATACTGATTTTTCCTGGACAGGAATAGTTATTTTTTCAATATTTTCTCGAATTCTTTCTGCTGTAATTAATGCTGATTTGCGATTAGTTTCTGGTAATAAAGCTACAAATTCTTCTCCTCCAAATCTTCCTAATACATCTACACTGCGTAAATAATTGCTGACAATTTCTGTCATTTTAATCAGGACTTCATCTCCGATAGCGTGTCCATAGTTATCATTAATACCTTTGAAATGATCAATATCAATCATTAATACCGATAAAGGGCGATGATATCTGCGACAACGTTGAGTTTCCTGTTCAGCTAAATTTAACAGATAACGCCGATTCCATACACCTGTTAATGAATCTGTATTAGCTAATTTTTCTAAATTTTTGACTAATTCTTTTTGTTCTTCTAGCATTTTTTTCAATTCCTTTTGTGTATGTCTTAACTCTAAATGAGTTCTGACACGAGCTAAAAGTTCATACCTATTAAATGGCTTAATTATATAATCAACAGCACCTTTATCAAAAGCTTGTAAGATATGTTCTTGTTCATTACTAGCAGTGATAAAAATAATAGGAATATCTGATAGATTCAGATCGGCTTTTATTTTATCACATACTTCAAATCTATTCATACCTGGCATCATTAAATCCAATAATATTAAATCTGGTCGTACTAATTTAATCCGTTCTAAAGCTTGTTTACCACTAGTAGCTAAGGTAATTTCATAGCTGGCTGATTCTAACGTTTCTGCCATCACTTGTAAATTCATCAGCATATCATCTACAATCAAAATTAAGCAGTTTTCAGGATTAAATAGTGACATAATTTTTTACCTTCGATTTATGTTTTGTTACTTATTGAAATACATCAATTGAATAATTTTTCCAATAATTATATTTGGATCTCAAAATTAAGAATCATTTCATTTATAGCTTTTCTGAGTTTCATTAGGTATAACCTAATTTATTTACTATTCTCTTGTCCCTATTACCCAAGACTAAAAAACTCTGTACCTCACGCTTCTTAACAAATACTATATACAAATATATTAAAGCTTTTCTCTGATTTTCATAAAAGCAATTCCGGTGACTAAAGCTGCGCATTGACCCCGATAATCAACATTATAAAAGCTATTTCCGTCGCCAAGATTTAAATTACCAATTCCATAAAATGATTGTTGGATAAACCACCAAAATAAGTAAAAAATTACTGGTATTTCCATAGGTATATATAAAATTAATAAGGTAATAACTGAATATATTTTTGCCTGGGGAAATTTGATAATATATGCACCTAAGATAGATGCAATAGCTCCATTTGCACCAATTATTGGCTCTGTTAAACCAGATGATAATATAATTTGGACTAAGCCAGAAAAAACACCAGCAGTTAAGTATAGTAATAGATATTGTCTATGTCCCAAAATAGATTCTACGGTTTTTCCAAATACCCATAAAAACAGCATATTACCTAAAATTTGGGCAAAACTACCATGAATAAACAGGGATATAGGAATAGCTAGGAAACGCCAAAATACAATTATCCAAGCAGCAGAATTGTACAAAAAGGCGTTAGTAATTGCCAGATTAGTTTGAGCCGGAATTATCCCCCAATTATTAATTAAATAACCTAATTGATCGCTCCAGCTTAAATTAATTTCCCAAATAAATATGGCTAGGTTAACTCCTATTAACCAATAATTAATGATGGGTTTTTGCCAACTGCGAATATTATCATTTATCGGAATCATTTTTTATCTTATTTTCAGCCTTCTTATTTTGGATTGCGAGTTGCTAATCAACATTTTTTCGTATCTTCTCATTTTTGTGTGGCAAGATTGTCATAATGTAACATAATAATTAAATGGGCTGATACAATGCTAGGAAAGATTCTTGTAGGCAGATACCAAATCACTAACTACCTGGGAGGTGGAGGATTTGGAGAAACTTATGTTGCTAATGATACTCAGTTACCTGGTTCTCCTCAGTGTGTAGTCAAAAAACTCCAACCTCAGTCCACTGATCCTGCTACTTTAGAAATAGCAAGAAGGCTATTTGATACGGAAGCGCAAGTTTTATACAAGTTAGGGAGTCATGATCGTATTCCTCAACTTTTAGCTTATTTTGAAGACAATACCGAATTTTATTTAGTTCAAGAACTTATCGTTGGGAATGATCTCAGTCAAGAATTAAAACCAGGTACAATCTTTAGTCAAGAGCAGGTAATTTCTTTATTGCAAGAAATTTAGAAATTTTGGACTTTGTACATCAGCAAAAGGTAATTCATCGTGATGTTAACCCTCGGAATATTCTGAGACGAGAACAAGATAGTAAGTTAATTTTAATTGATTTTGGTGCAGTCAAACAAATTACTACTCAATTAGTAAATTCTACATATACTACTAAATCTACTGTTGCTATTGGCACACCTGGTTATATGCCTGGAGAACAAGCGCAAGGAACACCAAAATTTAGTAGTGATATCTATGCTTTAGGAATTATTACTATTGGTGCTTTAACAGGTTTATCACCAGATCAATTAGAAAAAGATCCAGAAACTAATGAAATTATTTGGCAAAATTACGCGACAGTATCGCCAGAATTTACTAAATTTTTAAATCGGATGATTTGTTATGATTTTCGTCAACGTTATGCTTCGGCTACAGTAGCATTAAAAGCTTTAGAAGAATTAAAGAAAAATACACCTGGAACAATAGTGATCGCTCCTAGTAATTTATCCATTCGACTAAAAAATAATCATATTAAGAAAGGAATATTCTGGAAATTAATTCTAGGGATATTAGTTTTAGGAATGGGTAGTTTTGGTACAATATTTATGATCAATCGAATTAATAATAAAAATGCTATAGAATTATACAATCAGGGTAATACTTTGATTCAGTTACAACGCTATGAAGAAGCTTTAGCTGTTTATGAAAAAGCTGTAGAAATAAACTCTAATTATTATCAAGGTTGGTATGGACAAGGTAGGGCTTTATTTCAATTAAAAAAATATTCTGAAGCTTTAACTGCCTATGAGAAAGCTATCCAAATTCAACCTAATTATTTAGAGGCTTGGACTAATAGAGGTTTGGTTTTGGTAAGCCTTAAGCGTTATGCAGAAGCACTTGCAACTTTTGATAAAGCTTTACAACTCAAAAATGATGATCCTAAAGTTTGGCAAATTAAAGGAGATATTTTTGTAAAAATTAATCAATATAATAATGCGGCTAAATCTTATGAACAAGCAGCTAATTTACAAACAGAAAATCCTGAATTATGGTACAAAAAAGGATCGGCATTACAAAACATGAAACAATATGAAGAAGCAATTACAGCCTATAAAAAAACCGTAGAATTAAAACCAGATCATGAATTAGCTTGGTATAGTTTAGGTAATTGTTATGTGAACTTAAATCAGTATGAATATGCCCTACAAGCTTATGATCAAGCTGTGCAATATAATCAGAATAACTCTGTTGCCTGGCTATCAAGAAGTAATGTCTTAATGACTTTACGCAGATATCCAGAAGCAATTGATTCTTTTAGTCAAGTAATTAAACATAATCCCCAACAATATCAAGCTTGGTATAATAGAGGTTGGGCATTACATCAAGTTAAACGCTATCCAGAAGCAATAGAGTCTTATAATAAGGCCTTAGCTTTGAAAGGCAATGATTATTTACTATGGTATAATTTAGGAAATACACAATATAATTTACAAAAATATCAAGAAGCGATCGCTTCCTACAATAAAGCTATCCGCTATAAACCCAATCATTATGAAAGCTGGTATAGTAGAGGCAATGCCTTGTTAAATTTACAACAATACCTCCAGGCGATCGCTTCCTACGACAAAGCCATAGAATATAAACCTGACTACCAACAAGCCATAGAAGCCCGTACAAAAGCCCAAAATCAAAACAACCCCAAATTTCCCCCCAACTTCTGACTCTTTGCCTATTGCCTATTCCCTCTTGCCTTGACTTTACCAAAATCCAAATCAAATCTAAAATACAAATCACCAGTTATCTGAAAAAAATCTCAAGTCCTTTCAACTTGAGCCAAAATTATGGACGTATTAGAACTAAAACGCGAAATCGAAACGTTGTCTAGCCGCCTGGGTAAAACCCAGGACTATCTTTGACGTACCCGCACTCAAAGCCAAAATTCACGACTTAGAACAAATCTCAGCCCAAACAGAATTTTGGGACGACCAAACTCAGGCACAAACTACCCTACAAGAACTCAATGATCTAAAATCCCATTTAGATCAATATTACCAATGGCACACTAATTTAGACGATACCAGGGCAGTTCTTGAGTTATTGGAACTAGAAACCGATACAGCACTATTGCAAGAAGCGGAATTTACAATTACCAAACTCAATCATGACCTTGACCAATGGGAACTACAACAACTACTTTCTGGAACTTATGACGATAAAGGCGCAGTTCTGACAATTAACGCCGGTGCTGGTGGTACAGACGCTCAAGACTGGGCATTTATGCTAATGCGGATGTACACCCGTTGGGCAGAAGATCATGGTTACAAAGTCACCCTTGCCGAAGAATCAGAAGGTGACGAAGCCGGCATCAAATCTGCCACCCTAGAAATTACCGGACGTTATGCCTATGGTTACTTGCGTTCGGAAACAGGTACTCACCGTTTAGTGAGAATTTCTCCCTTCAATGCCAACGGTAAAAGGCAAACCAGCTTTGCTGGAGTCGAAGTGATGCCGCAAATAGATAACACCGTTAAGTTAGACATTCCAGAGAAGGATTTAGAAATTACCACCACTCGTTCTGGAGGTAAAGGTGGACAAAACGTTAACAAAGTAGAAACCGCAGTTCGGATAGTTCATCTACCCACAGGTTTAGCAGTACGTTGTACAGAAGAACGTTCCCAACTGCAAAACAAAGAAAAAGCCCTGGCACGTCTTAAAGCCAAGCTATTAGTTATAGCCAAAGAACAACGCGCCCAAGAAATAGCCGAAATTCGTGGCGATATGGTCGAAGCTTCCTGGGGTAATCAAATCCGTAACTACGTATTTCACCCTTACCAAATGGTTAAAGACCTACGGACAAACGTAGAAACAACTGCTATTACCGATGTCATGAATGGTGAACTAGATATGTTTATTCAAGCCTATCTACGGCAAGAAAACCAGATAGTTGATGGGTAATGGGGATTGGGGATTGGGGAATTATAGCTGAAGGTAAGGTTTAACCTTGGTTTAAGCCACTCCCCAAAATTTTTTCCCAGAATATCGTAATGTCCTTGTCATTACATGATGCTAAGATAATGTTTATTAGTTGAATACTTTGTCCATTTTCTGTAGGTTGGGTTAAGCGACAGCGTAACCCAACGCATCTGTTGGGTTTCATACTTCAACCCAACCTTGTATCTTAGAGGTATGTTAGAAGAAGTGGTAGACCGTCCCAACCGGGGTCAGAAAAGACCGCTTCGTAGCAAGGATCACCACAACAATCTCCATGACAGAACTCGAACAGTCGCCTGGGGTAAAAACTATGAATTGAGACATAACATATTGATTACCTGGAGCAACATCTTCAAGAACTCAATCAAAAAATTGAGACATTGACCCAAAATAATCAAGAATGGATTGATAAAGTCAATTTACTCAAAACTACTCCTGGTATTGGTCAAATTATTTCTACCACTCTCGTTTCTGACTTACCAGAATTAGGTCAATTAAGTGCCAAGCAAATCTCTCGTTTAGTTGGTGTTGCACCAATTAATCATGATAGTGGTCAGCACAAAGGTAAACGAATGATTAATGGTGGTCGCGCCTATGTTCGTGCCATTCTTTATATGGGTGCTGTTGTTGCCATGCGTCATAATCTTGTTATCAAAACTTTTTACGAGCGCCTGGTTGAACGTGGTAAACTCAAGAAATTGGCCATTACTGCTTGTGTTCATAAAATGTTAGTCATTTTAAATGCGATGATTCGAGATCATCTTCCTTGGTCTATGACTCACGACTCAAAACCAATTTCTGCATAAAGTTTAACTATTGTTTTTATACCTCCAATCTGGTTTGGTAATTTATGGCAATCTATAATTTACCTGTTTTGTTCTGCTCTGTTTTTCTCCTCTATTTTCTGACTTTTTTCCTCGACTTTAAATTTTTCATTAACGATCGCTTGACAATCAAGACAGTCGCTACAAATCAAGGCTTTTTCCAATTTGGACAAAGTATTATTAGTTACTAAGCCCCAAATAAACCAACCATGACCAATAAAACCCCGCGTAATACCCTTAACTTACGCATTAAGCCAGAAGAACGTGATTTAATAGATATGGCTGCCAAATTACTCGGTCAAAATAGAACTGATTTTATCTTAGCAGCAGCGCGAAATGCAGCCGAGGAAACCTTGCTAGAACGCAGGATTTTTTGGGCTACGCCAGAGGCTTATGCAGAATTTATCGCCTTGCTAGATGCACCACCACAACCTAATGAAAGTTTACGAAAAACTATGCAGACAAGCGCACCTTGGGACTGAGAATGAGTTTCAAACCTCCTGAACCCCTGGCGAGTTATCACTTTTGCGATGGTTTTTGCTGTGGAATAGCTTCTCTAGATGATTGGTTAAAGCATCGAGCATATACTAATCAAATCAGTGGTGCAACCAGAACTTTTGTGATCTGCCTTGACAATAGAGTGGTTGGATATTATGCTCTTGTTTCTGGAGCGATTAGCGTAGAATCAGCTTTAGGTAAATTTCGCGGAAATATGCCTAACCCAATTCCAGTCGTGATTTTAGCACGCTTGGCAATAGATCGTTCTTGTCAAGGGCAAGGATTAGGACGTGCTTTATTTCGTGATGCAGGATTACGGGTTATTCAAGCTGCTGATACTATTGGAATTAGAGGAATTATTGTTCATGCTATTTCTGAGGAACCTAAGAATTTTTATTTAGCTTTGGGTTTTAATTTGTCTCCTCTTGAACCCATGACATTGATGATAACTCTTAGTGATTTACGTGATTCTATAGCATGAAATTATTGTTTGTTATACCAATTTTGTATGAAGATGCGTTAAATTTAAAGATAAACGAACCACAGAGGCGCAGAGGACGCAGAGAAAGATAAAAAATTTGACGCAGCCTCACAAATAAATGTCATTAATCTAGACATCACCGAAAACACAAAAACTGGTTAAATTTCCCAGCATGATCAGCCCACTCCTATTCCCCCACAACCTGTTAAAGTGATAAAAGAGATAATTAAAGAATGAATTATGGATAAATCCCCATCCTCAGAACCCCAACCTACTTATGTGAAACTGGCGATGCGAAACATGGTCAGAAAAGGTGGAACTTCCCTCAAACACTTTGGACTGACAGCTATAGGACTATTATCTGTCCTGGTGGGTTTAGCATATCTTACCCGCTAAGTGAGGAAAAATAGTGCCTTTAGAGGTGGAATTATATTTGGAAAATTGTGTTGATGACTCTTGTGCTACAGCCATCAATGTTAGTGATAATTACCCATTTCCTGGCGAAACTTGGGAAGGCTGGTTTCAGCAATGGTTAGAAATTCTCCAAGATTATCTACCCAATGCACCTAGTTATGAAATCGGCTTGCGTTTGACAAACGATACAGAAATTCAAACCCTAAATTCCCAATATCGTCATCAGGATAAACCTACAGATGTCCTCGCTTTTGCATCTCTAGAAGCAGATTTACCACAAAATGAAGAAATGCTGGCTTCTATGCCCTTGTATTTAGGGGATATTATTGTGTCTATAAATACGGCACAACGTCAGGCACAACAGCAGGAACATAGCTTATCTACAGAGTTGGCTTGGTTAACCGCCCATGGCTTATTGCACTTGTTAGGTTGGGATCATCCAGATGAAGAGAGTTTGATGGAAATGTTAACCCAGCAAGTTGTATTACTTAAAGAGATAGGTATTAATATTAACTTAGATTTGTAAATGTATATTGATAACTACGAATCTGGGTAATTACTTTGTAGTGTAGATATTTAGGATGGCATACAATTACCTCAAAGTTAATTTGGCTATCAAAATCGGTTAGTCCTAACTCTTTTATAGATTATACTCTTTTGTCTATGTCCCCAAAAGTTTCGCCTTCACCCACCAATAATAGCTTACCAACGCTTGTGTCTAAAGATAGGGAACTTTCCTGGCAAATTGCCTCTAACTTATTAGTTAGTTTTAAGTATGCTTGGGCTGGAATTGTTTATGCTTTTCAGACTCAACGGAATTTTCGCACTCATGTAGCTGTCTGCGCCTTGGCTATTGGATTGAGTGTATTTTTACGGTTACAAACAGTAGAAATATCTATCATTGCTATCACTAGCGGTTTAGTTTTGACTTTAGAGTTAGTCAATACTGCTATTGAGTCTATTGTAGACCTGACGGTAAAACAGTCTTATCATGAGTTGGCTAAAATCGCTAAAGACTGCGCTGCTGGTGCTGTTCTAGTTTCAGCGTTAGTGGCATTGTTAGTGGCTGCGACGCTATTGTTGCCTCCTTTGACAACTTTAGTCCTATCTAATCTATAAAGATAGAAAAATAGTAAACAGGGTGTTATATAATGTGAACCTGAAAAATTATTATATCTGTTTGGGATGGTAATAGGTAATTGAAAATAGCAATTACTAATAAACAAGTCATATCATCAGTAGTTAACCGAACTTGATTTTAAATCTTGTTCCTAGAACTTTTTTGGTATCTTTAAAGAAAATTAGGTAAAAGTTGTGATATTAGTCATTGATAACTACGATAGTTTTACGTATAATTTAGTACAGTATCTAGGTGAGTTGGCGGCGGAGTTTCCTGTAGCTAAGGATCTACAAGTAGTGCGAAATGATAAGATTACTGTAGAGGCAATTAGAGAGTTAAAACCCGATGCTGTGGTAATTTCCCCTGGTCCAGGTCGTCCAGATGATGCTGGGGTTTCTCTAGAGGCGATCGCCCAATTAGGAGATAAACTACCGATTTTAGGCGTGTGTTTAGGTCATCAAAGTATTGGTCAAGTCTTCGGTGGTAACATCGTATCCGCCCCGGAATTGATGCACGGAAAAACCTCCCAGGTATCCCACACAGGTATAGGAGTTTTCCAAGGTTTAGAAAATCCTTTGACCGCTACCAGATATCATAGTCTAGTCATTGAGCGGGAAACTTGCCCGGAAGTATTGGAAATCACTGCTTGGGTAGAAGATGGAACAATTATGGGGGTGAGACACAGGAACTATCCTCACATTCAAGGAGTCCAATTTCATCCAGAAAGTGTTTTAACTTCTTTGGGTAAGGAATTGCTACGAAATTTTCTGCGAACTTTGTAAAGCGAGAATATATGAAACGACGACAATTGATAGGCTATACTGGGGCGGGTTTAGTTACGGCTGTAATTAGTAATTTAACTGCTGAAGTTCCAGTAAATGCCCAATCTAGCGGTATATCAATTCAGTGGTTAGGTCATACTTGCTTTTTATTTACTACTAGCAAGGCTAAAATCCTTATTAATCCTTTTCGTACACTAGGATGTACAGCTAAATATCGTCCTCCAAGAGTTGCTGCTGATTTGGTATTAATTAGTAGTCAACTGTTGGATGAAGGTGCGATAGATCAAGTAGTGGGAAATCCTAAATTAGTTTATCAACCGGGAGTCTATAATTTTCGCGGTGTGAAGTTCCAAGGTATCACTACAGATCACGATCGCAATGGTGGTAAAAGATTTGGTAAAAATATAGTTTGGAAATTGACTCAAGGGGGAATTAATCTTCTCCACTTGGGAGGACTAGCTGCACCTATTACCCTAGAACAAAAAATCCTCATGGGTCGTCCTGATGTGTTATTTATTCCTGTGGGTGGTAGTGCTAAAGCTTACACTGCCCAAGAGGCAAAGGATGCTATTGCAGTTTTAAATCCTAAGTTAGTTATTCCTACCCATTACCGCACTCAAGCGGCTGATCCTAATCAGTGTGATATTACCCCAGTAGAGGATTTTCTGGCTTTGATGCCAGGTGTAAATGTCCGTCGGAATAACAGTGATACTTTGGCGATTAACCCTCAGAGTTTGCCAGCCAATACGGAAATTCAGGTTTTGAGTTATCAGTTTTAAAATGGTCGGTTGGGTTAACTACACAAAACCCAACAAAGGTATATCTTGTTTTCTGATTATTTAAATACAAGATAGTTCTTCCTTGTCGGGTTTATGATAACATATCAAAAATGCGTTGTCAATGGGTTTCCTATTGATTAGCGCGAATATTTTTGAGGAAAAAGCGATCGCCCATCAGAAAATCATGGCAAGCGATCGCTGAATATAATTGTTAGTCAAAGTATTGATAAACTGATAATAGATTTTTACCAATTACCAATTACCAATCACCCATTACCAAATTAACCTGTATACCATTCTGAAGTTAGTTTATCAGCATCAGCAACAGAGGTTTCAGTGGCTAAAGTTCCATTCATTGTCCAGATTCTATCTGTGGATGTTTGTTGATCACGCCAGTAAATATCTGTCTTACCGTCACCATTGAAATCGCCTAAAGATGAGGTCAAACCAGGACTATTGCTAGGTAGGAAAGCTTCAGAACTAATGGTTGTACCATCCATTAACCAAGCGGTATTTGCGCCTGTAGTTGCATTATGCCAGAATACATCCGTTTTACCGTCGCCATTAAAATCACCGATTTTGGCAGTCCAATCTGCACCTAAAGTAGTAACAGCACCTTCAGTCACAAAAATACCATTCATTGTCCAAATCTTATTCTCACCTGATTGTGAGTTACGCCACAAAACGTCTGTCTTGAAGTCGCCATTAAAATCGCCTAAAGTAGCATTCCAAGAGGCATCTTGGGATTGAAGATTGTACTTAGTGGCTTGACTACCATCCATAAACCAAGCGGTATTTTCGCCTGTGGTGGTATTACGCCAGAAGATATCACTCTTACCATTACCATCAAAATCAACAATGGTTGCAGCTAATCCTGGTGCAGTGGTTTCTAGGACAGTAGCGCTAACTACTGTTGTTCCATCCATCTGCCAGATCGCATTTTCTCCAGTGGTGGCATTATTCCAGAAAATATCAGTTTTGCGATCGCCATTAAAATCGCCAATATTAGCAGCAAAACCAGAATCAACCCGATCTAAAGTCAAGTAACTAGCAACTTTTGCACCGTCCATTAGGACAATTACATTATCACCAGTTGTCTTATTACGTAATAAGAAATCAGTTTTATTATCGCTATTAAAATCAGCAGTTTTATAGCTCCAGCTATTTAAGTCATATTTACCTAAAGAAGCCTGTTCTAAAACTTGTGTTCCGTTCATTAGGCGCACTAAAATTTCACCAGTTTGAGCATTTACCCACAGTTTATCTGTTTTGCCATCACCGTTGAAATCAGGAA
Organism: Cuspidothrix sp.; assembly: GCA_046080565.1. Lineage (GTDB taxonomy): Bacteria > Cyanobacteriota > Cyanobacteriia > Cyanobacteriales > Nostocaceae > Cuspidothrix. The sequence goes on from JBJTUF010000258.1 coordinate 40,876, forward strand.
CAATGGCTGCACTGGTCAAATAAGGATTAGGATTGGGGTTAGCAGTACCAACCGGTAAGGTAGGTACAGAAAGTAATGGATCTGCTTGTGCTTGGGGCGCAGAACTTCTACTAATAACATTATCAGAAAATGTTGTTAAAGATTCTGATTTTTTAAGTGATGCTGCTGCCCAAGAACCTGTATCTAAAGATAAAGCTGATGGTTTATTCTCAAGCATGATGTGTTCTTATTAGTAATTAATATACATTTTTATAGTGTTTTTTATCAAGATTCTGTAAAGAAAAAACATTTGCTTAATTATTTTAGTTAAATGTCATTATTTAGAGATATTTTGATAATGTTTATCCACATTAACTTAGAAAATTAAAAGTAATATCTAAACAATCAAAAAAGATTTTATTTTCGGTTTATTCATGTCATTTTTTCAATACAAAATCCTGTTTCTTTGACAATCTCAATCACAGAAGTTGTCCGCCATTGGCGAAAATTGCCATCATCCAGTAAAATCGAGACAGAATAAAATATCACCTTCTACTATCAAATTAGTCACTATGCAAACAGAATATCGGCAGCGTCGTGAACAGTTAATGGCGAAAATAGGTAATGGTACAGCAATTTTTAGAAGTGCGCCAACAGCAGTCATGCACAATGATGTCGAATATGTTTATCGCCAAGATAGTGATTTCTTTTACTTAACTGGGTTTAATGAAGCCCAAGCAGTAGCAGTATTAGCACCCCATCACCCAGAACATCGGTTTATCTTATTTGTGCAACCCAAAGACCGAGAAAAGGAAGTTTGGAGTGGTTACCGTTGTGGAGTAGATGCAGCAAAAGAAGTTTATGGTGCAGATGTAGCTTACCCCATTGCAGAGTTAGATGAGAAGTTACCCCAATATTTAGAAAAAGCCAATTGTATTTATTATCATTTAGGACGCGATCGCAATTTCAACGACAGAATTATTAAACATTATCAAAGTTTACTTCGCACCTATCCCAAACGCGGTACAGGCCCCACATCCATTGCTGACCCTGGTACTGTCCTTAACAATATGCGGTTATATAAAAGCAAAACAGAATTAGACTTAATGCGTCAAGCCGTAGAAATTGCCGTAGAAGCTCATAATTATGCCTTACAAACCACCGCACCAGGACGTTATGAATATGAAATCCAAGCCGAAATAGAACATATTTTCCGGTTACGAGGTGGAATGGGACCAGCTTATCCTTCCATCGTCGCATCAGGGACAAATGCTTGCGTACTGCATTACATCGAAAACAACTGTCAAATGCAAGCCAATGATTTACTCTTGATTGATGCTGGTTGCGCTTATGGTTATTACAATTCAGATATTACCCGAACATTTCCCGTTAGTGGTAAATTCACACCAGAACAAAAAGCATTATATGAAATAGTATTAGCAGCACAAAAACAAGCAATAGCAGAAGTAAAACCGGGTAATTCCTTCCATGCACCTCATAATGCAGCCGTGCGGATATTAACAGAAGGATTAGTAGAACTGGGTTTACTGAAAGGAGAAATTGATAAATTAATAGAAGAGGAAAAATATAAACCCTTTTATATGCACCGTACCAGTCATTGGTTAGGTTTAGATGTTCATGATGTGGGAGTGTATCAACTTGGAGAAAACCCCCAAACCTTACAACCTGGCCAAGTGCTAACCATAGAACCAGGACTTTATATTGTACCGGATACCAAACCCGCAGAAGACCAACCAGAAATTGACCCCCGTTGGGTAGGAATTGGCATTCGTATTGAAGATGACGTATTAGTTACCGCAGAAGGAAATGAGGTTTTAACGGCGGGAGTTCCCAAGGAAATAAAGGATTTAGAAAGATAGTAGGAGACTTCCAAATAAAATGGAGAAATAATGAGAAATACCAAATTATGAACCGTGAATAAGTTTTACAAATTCTCAGAACACATCAACAAGAATTAAAAGACTTAGGAGTAAGATCCCTTGAATTATTTGGTTCTGTTGCTCGTAATGAAGCTCATTCTGATAGTGATGTGGATTTATTAGCAGAATTATCCGAATCCTGACAGGGGGACAAGAAGGAGAAAAAGCTTATGTAGTAAGAGATACAGAATGTGGGAGCAAAAAAAGATAAGTAATAAATAGTAAATATGAACTAACAGAGTAAAATGATAAGTGAAATATACCAGAAAGTGTTAGA
>JBJTUF010000259.1:0-4995 GCA_046080565.1 Cuspidothrix sp.
TTGTCAATTCGTAATAATCGTTAAAATTGTTTTATCTTAATGTGTCGAATTTACCTTCATACTGGTGTTTCAGGACAAAAATGAATCTTACGGTTAAAGATTGTGCGATCGCATCCTTAAAAATAGCGTTTTCCACCTCAACTTTGATAGATATTTTAGGTATTACTGCTCATTGACAAATAATCAATAACCTTAACTTGTCACTAATGGTTTAGCAGTGCTAAACCCTTACTAATTACAGCGTTTCACAATGTAGTGAACTACAAAATTATCTGCGTCCATCTGCGTTTCATATTGCCTTCCTAGACAATTTTTAACGCCAACCTACTTACCTAATATAAGCACTCATGGGTTCTTTGATAAACCGGATATAAAGATGACGGAAAGTTGATTTAATGACACGGGGCATGGCAAAATCTATGGGCATAAGGTTTTCAGGTAACTGCCAATCTGAAATTTGCAGTAAATCTGGTGATAAATTGGGGAAATTTATATCACTTAATTCAGGACATATTCCTAATCTTTGGGAAGCGGCAACAGTGGGAACTTGTTCCGGTGCAACTTTGAGAATTTCTAACATTGCCCGATCTAAAGCAAATACATTACTTGAAGCTGCTAAAACTTCTAAATTACGTGGTTCTCCGCCACTTGGTCCATTACCTTCATGTCCAATAATGCCATCTAAAATTGTTAAATCTGGATTAATCGTTTTAGCAGTTTCTACTAACATTTCTCCAAATCTGCTGGCATCTTTGCCGGCTTCCATGTGCCACCAAGCTTTCATTTTTCCAGGTACACAACCAAAGAGATTTTTTACTCCCAAAGTTAGGGTTAATTGGAGATGAGATTTAACCTTGGGGAGATTAATAATCACATCTGCATCCATTACTTCCTTTGATAACAGCAGATGATTAAAATTTTCGTTAACGGTTTGATAACGTTTACCATGAAACTCGACAATAGGGATGTTCAATTCTTCTAAAATAGGTAACAAACCATTAGCTATAGCCACACCTTTTGCACTACCAAACGCTGGACTATCTCCTAAAAATGGATTTCCTCCCACTGCAATTACCATTTCGGCTACAGCACGAACTAATTCTGGGCGGGTAGTACATTCTTTCGTGGGACGAGAACCTGTGAGAAGATTGGGTTTGAGTAATACGCGATCGCCTGGTTTCACAAAGGCAGCCATTCCCCCTAAAGGTTCTAGCAGTATGGTCAAGGATCCTTTTAAAGCGTCTTGTTCGTAAGATTTAGCCCGAATTAGACTAACAGATGATTTTGGTGTTTCCATGGTGAATAATTGCGTTATATGAGAATAATATAAACTAAATTTATAATTCGCATTCCCAAACAGCGATATCTTCGATAAGCTATCGCTAACGCACCCCCACATCCCTAAATAGCGATCGCGCTTCGCTAACGCACTTCCAAAAACCCAAAACAGCGATCGCACCCTCCAAACCCTCAAAAAGCGATCGCAACCTAAGTCTCTTAAAATTAGACATCAAACTAATTAATTACTCCTTAAAATTGATCTTTCTCTATAGGACGCTTGGTTGCTTCTTCAGCACGCATCTTTCTAAATTTATCTCGAATATCTTCTAAATCTTTTTCCGTTTTAATTGCTTCAAAATCCTCAAGCAACTCCTCAACTTTTACAATGTACTCTGGATAAAAAGCTATCTTTTCCTGAATATTATATAGTTTCTGAATACTCAGTAATACTGTAGATATTAAACCTAACCATGCTGAAGCACTTACACCTAAAGGGTTTGCCCAAGGATTTTGTTGATCTTTGAATGTAGGACTAGTACCAGTAATAGCAATTAGAATAGTTAACAGAATAGAAGTTCCTATAATAGCATTATTAGCAAATTGATTACGTTTAAAACGAGCTTCATAAGCTTTCAATTTTTGCTGTAATTTTTCTTTTAGCTCTTTGGGTTTGAGTATGTTATCTTCGGTAGGTATATTCATAGGATTTACTAAAATTAATTATTTTGTTAAGTATTTTAAAATTGATGATTATCTTAAACAACGGCAAATTCAGTAAACTTACGACTTTGAGGATCATGAAAAGCTAACACAATATCTTCTTTTGGTACATTTTCCCTTAATAATTCATTAGCAATACCTTCCTCTGTCCAATCTTCCTCAATATAAATTTTCTCATTTTTAATGCGAACATAAACCGTAATCCCTCTAACTTTGCGATCATCATTCCAACCAGTTTGAAACCACAAATATTGATCTCTTTGCTCATCAAAAGCTAAAATACTATCAACACCTTCAGGACTAGGTGTTCGTGATGCTAAATTCTCATATTCAGTGAGAATTTTTTTAATGATCTGACGATAATTTGTTAATTTATCCATTTGACAATTTCCTCTTTATTCAAATCAACAACAATTAAAAGTAAATTTGTTTCTGCTATGATTTTAGAAATAGCTTTTTGTAAGAAAAAAGATTGATAAATACTGCGACTAATAGCTAAATAAACTTTAGATTGAGGAAGTACATCTTTTAAAAGAATACGATAAATAATATACTGTCCTAAAGCAGTTTCAAATTCACGCATAGCAGAATGACCAATAAAACTTTTAATTTCCACAATAATTTGTTGTCCATTGCGTTCGATTTCTAAAGTTCGATCAGCCAACAAATTAGCAAATAACTGTATTTCCTCATACTTAATTGTATAAGGATCACGAATAATTGTCCAACCATCCTTAATTAAGGCGTTTTTAATTGCTTCATGGTAAGTATCTTTTGCTGACATATAATGTGAAAAATTGTTATTTATGAAAATCTGGGTGATGTAATTTGTAACAAGTTACCCACAAGATAGCAAACAAATTATCCAAATCCCAAAACGCGATCGCACCATCCCAAAACCCAAAACAGCGATACCTTCGGTGCGCTTCGCTAATGCACTTCCCCAAACCTCAAAACAGCGATACCTTCGGTGCGCTTCGCTAACGCACTCCCTAAACCCCTAAACAGCGATACCTTCGGTGCGCTTCGCTAACGCACTCCCCAAACCCCTAAACAGCGATACCTTCGGTGCGCTTCGCTAACGCACTTCGCCAAACCTCAAAACAGCGATACCTTCGGTGCGCTTCGCTAACGCACTCCACAAACCCCTAAACAGCGATATATCAAATAATTATTATACAGTAACTCTTTCCTGTGTTATTTGAGGATTTGATTCAGTAAATTTTTCTTGATTCATCTCCTCTCTTGCAACACTCTCACTATTAAAAAATTGATCAAATAATTCAAAAAAGTTATTTAGTGCATCTCTTTCATCCGCAGAATAAAAAAGAATAATACTATCCCATCCATGTGAAGAACTAATTTTAAATCTTGTCTGTATCCATTCTTGAAATTGATTAAATTCTAGCTCTTGTTGAGTTGGTGGTAAACCTAAATCCGACCTAGAACCCATATATCCATCTAAAAAAGCTCTTAATCGAGTAATTGAACATTGACCTAAAAACATTCCTGGTCTTTGTTTAATTCTTTGGAGCATTTCATAGAAATATTCATCGGGAATTATAGTAATACTATGATTATTTTTTTCCATAATCTTTAACTCCTAAAAAGTTTCTTCTGTGATTTGGAACTGCTGACCGTTATACAGTTTATTATAAAACAATAAGTTGGTTAACCATTCGGCTTTGGTAATTCCATCAGGGTGATGATTATCAAATATCATTTCTACTCCATCTATTATAATCATAATACCTTGATGACGACCATTAATAGAGATTGCATCCCCAGAAACGCTTTCATCATAGATATAACTATTACGTCCCATTGCTGAACCGGTATAAAGTTTTAGCCGTTTTCCCGAAATTCTCTGTGATACCAAGTAATCTTGGATAGCTTGAGCGCATTCAACACATTCCAGATTCTTATATTTGGCTATAATTTCTTTAAGTTTGTAGATTTGCTCAAAACTAATTGGAATCAAGTTTTCTCCTCAAGAGTCAAAGATCGGTGGTTATTTTATCACTAAAGTGATTCCTGGGGAGCATTTCGCTACACCCACAAAAAGCGATCGCACTCCCACCACAACCCAAAGCAGCGATCGTACTCCACAAACCCAAAACAGCGATCGCACCCTCCAAAACCCCAAACAGCGATACCTTCGGTGCGCTTCGCTAACGCACCCCCCAAACTCCCAAAACAGCGATACCTTCGGTGCGCTTCGTTAACGCACCTCCTCCAAAGTACACCCCTCAAATTATAATCAATATTAAGTAATTCAACGCGATATAAAAGTTACATCCTTAAACAAAGTTTACTAAATAGCTCCCAAATTCGACTAACTTAACGAAATATTTTTTAATATTCTCCTACTTAATTATGCTAATATACAAACTGTTTGGTAAACTTAACAAATAACAATGTCTACTACTATTAAATTTATTGATTTATTTGCAGGAATTGGGGGAATGAGATTGGGCTTAGAACAATCTTGTAAATCTTTTGGAATTAACAGCAAATGTGTTTTTACATCAGAAATTAAAGATACAGCAATTAAAGTTTATAAAGAAAACTTTTTTGAAGATAAAATATGGGGTGATATTACTAAAATATCAAGTCAGTGTATCCCTGATTTTGATATTTTATTGGCTGGTTTTCCCTGTCAACCTTTTAGTAGTGCAGGAACAAGACAAGGATTTTTAGATACCAGAGGGACTTTGTTTTTTGAAATTGAACGTATCTTGAAAGATAAATCACCTTTTGGATTTTTATTAGAAAATGTTGAAGGTTTAGTTAAACATGATGATGGTAAAACACTCACAACTATTTTAAATAAATTAAAGCAATTAGGTTATCAAGCTGACAGGGGGACAAGAAGGAGAAAAAGCTTATGTAGTAAGAGATACAGAATGTGGGAGCAAAAAAAGATAAGTAATAAATAGTAAATATGAACTAACAGAGTAAAATGATAAGTGAAATATACCAGAAAGTGTTAGA
>JBJTUF010000260.1:0-49438 GCA_046080565.1 Cuspidothrix sp.
CACAATAAACTGAAAGTAGCCCCAACAATTCAGCCTCGCGCACTGAGCATCACTCAAGGTCGGGCTGTAGGTGTGGCTCACTACCTATTAGGAGGAATTGCCACCACTTGGGCATTCTTCCACGCACACATCCTTTCAGTAGGATAAAAATCAGTAGAATTTTGGGTTTTGGATTCTAAAGATTTTAGATTTAATCCAAAATCCAAAATCTAGAATCTAAAATTTTGCTGACACTTGATGGCTAAAGGTCAGAGGACAGATCACACCTATGGCAACAAAATTTCCAAAATTTAGCCAGGATCTCGCACAGGACCCGACTACTCGTCGGATTTGGTATGCGATCGCTACAGGCAACGACTTTGAAAGCCACGATGGCATGACGGAAGAAAATCTTTACCAAAAGATTTTCGCTACGCACTTCGGCCACTTGGCAATTATCTTCCTGTGGGCATCCAGCCTCCTGTTTCACGTAGCCTGGCAAGGTAACTTTGAACAGTGGATCAAAGATCCCCTTCACGTTCGTCCTATTGCCCATGCAATTTGGGATCCTCACTTCGGTGAAGCTGCTATTGACGCTTTCACCCAAGCTGGTGCAAGCAATCCTGTAAACATTGCTTACTCTGGCGTTTATCACTGGTGGTATACCATCGGGATGCGGACTAACACTGAACTATATACTGGTTCAGTTGGTTTGCTCCTGTTGTCAGCATTGTTCCTGTTTGCTGGTTGGTTACATTTACAACCCAAGTTCCGTCCTAGCCTCTCTTGGTTTAAGAGTGCTGAACCCCGTCTGAACCACCACTTATCTGCTTTATTTGGTGTTAGTTCTTTGGCTTGGGCTGGTCACTTAGTTCACGTTGCTATTCCTGAATCTCGCGGTATTCACGTGGGTTGGGATAACTTCTTAACTGTAGCTCCCCATCCAGAAGGTCTAACCCCCTTCTTTACAGGTAACTGGGGCGTTTATGCTCAAAACCCTGACACCGCTGGACAGATATTTGGTACTTCCACTGGTGCTGGGACTGCGATTCTCACCTTCTTGGGCGGTTTCCACCCCCAAACAGAATCCTTGTGGTTGACTGACATGGCTCACCACCACTTGGCGATCGCGGTATTATTCATCATCGCTGGTCATATGTACCGCACTAACTTCGGAATTGGTCACAGCATCAAAGAAATGCTGAACTCCAAATCCGGTTTAGTTCCCGGTAGTAAGAGCGAAGGTCAGTTCAACCTTCCCCACCAAGGTCTTTACGACACCATCAACAACTCCCTGCACTTCCAGTTGTCATTAGCATTGGCATCTTTAGGAACTATCTGTTCCTTGGTAGCGCAGCACATGTACGCTCTGCCTCCTTATGCTTTCATCGCTAAGGATTACACTACACAAGCAGCGTTGTACACCCACCACCAGTATATTGCTGGTTTCTTGATGGTTGGTGCTTTTGCTCACGCCGCAATCTTCTGGGTTCGTGACTATGATCCCGAACAAAACAAAGGTAACGTTCTTGACCGGATGTTACAGCACAAAGAAGCGATCATCTCCCACCTTAGCTGGGTATCTCTCTTCTTAGGTTTCCACACATTAGGTTTATACGTTCATAACGACGTAGTTGTTGCCTTCGGTACTCCCGAAAAACAAATCCTCATCGAGCCAGTATTTGCTCAATTCGTGCAAGCTGCTCAAGGTAAAGCTCTGTATGGCTTGAATGTACTGTTGTCTAACCCCGACAGTATTGCTTACACTGCTTACCCCAATGCTGGTAACGTTTGGTTAAGTGGCTGGTTAGATGCCATCAACTCTGGAACAAACTCCTTGTTCCTCACCATTGGACCTGGCGACTTCTTGGTTCACCACGCTTTCGCTTTGGCTATCCACACCACCACCTTGGTACTTGTTAAAGGTGCTTTGGATGCTCGTGGTTCTAAACTGATGCCCTATAAAAAGGACTTCGGTTATGCGTTCCCCTGCGACGTTCCCGGCCGTGGCGGTACTTGCGACATCTCTGCTTGGGATGCTTTCTATCTGTCCATGTTCTGGATGTTAAACACCATCGGTTGGGTAACATTCTACTGGCACTGGAAACATCTGGGTATTTGGCAAGGTAACGTTGCTCAGTTCAACGAAAACTCTACCTACCTGATGGGCTGGTTCCGTGATTACCTCTGGGCTAACTCTGCTCAGTTGATCAACGGTTACAACCCCTACGGCATGAACAACCTGTCTGTTTGGGCTTGGATGTTCCTCTTTGGACACCTGATCTGGGCAACCGGTTTCATGTTCCTCATCTCCTGGAGAGGTTACTGGCAAGAGTTAATTGAAACCTTGGTTTGGGCGCACGAACGTACTCCTCTAGCTAACTTAGTTCGCTGGAAAGATAAGCCCGTTGCTCTCTCCATCGTTCAAGCTCGTGTTGTTGGTCTAGCTCACTTCACTGTTGGCTATATCGTCACCTACGCGGCGTTCCTCATTGCTTCTACTTCTGGTAAGTTTGGTTGATCCTAACTACTAGTTGTAGGTAATAAAAAATCCCCTGCCGTGAGGTGGGGGATTTTTTATAGAATTGGTTTGGGTTCATTTTCAAAATTTCTTAACTATCGAGATTCATAGACACTTGGGTTAATTGAGTCAATTTCTCTAGTAATTTGTAAACTTCTGTCCCAATTTTATGTTCTGGATAATCTGGATCATTGGGGTTACATTCACCAAGTATTTTTGCCCTAGAAATTGCTCGTGGGATATATTCAAGCATTTTTTCATAAGAAGGTTGCTTCTGACTTTGGTAAATGATATGCCATAGCTTTTTACAAATTTTTGGTCTTTTATTAATGTCAATGTATTGATTTTTAATATAATCTTTTAAGGTAGTATTTCCTGAAATATTATCTTGTAAAATTGTTTTTGATATATTTTCTGGAATACAATATTGTAAACTGGTTTCCAAATTAAAAAAGTGCAAAATTAACCATATTTCAAAACAGGGATTACTAATACATAATTTATATATTGGATTTTCATGACACTTTTTTGATATCTCATAAATAGTTGTTTTCCGATCATTATAATCGTCTGTATCTATAATCATCCACAATTCATCATATTCTTGAAGACCGTATTTTTTCTCTAATTCTTGATAGAATTTCAATAGAGTTTGATAGACGTAGTTAGGATCTGAATTACCAGCTTTTTCTTTTTCTCGATCTATAAACTCTACATGAATTTTACTCAAACGAAAATCTTGTTCATATTTAGCTGTTAAAGCATTAAAATAATTAGGTGTTCTTTTATCATCTTCCGCAGCTATTATGTATAGTTTCCATTTTCCATCTTCACCACATTTACTAGCAATATGACTCGATCTACTTTGATAATCAGTATTTCTTTCTCTACCCATTTGATTTTTCCTCTCTCCATCCCAAGGATTTTAAATCTTTAATAAAAGGTATTGCACCAAATCTTCCATGAAGATATCCAGCAGTTAAATCTAAATTTTCAACATCTGTATTAGCTAAAGAATAAAGTAGAGATTGTCCATATTTATCTTTTTCTACAAACCAAATTTCATCTTTTCTGAAAATATCCTTTATGTCTAGTAAATAAACTTCATGAGTAGTAGCAATTAACTGACTATTGGAATTTTTATTTTCACTATTATTCAGAAAATAATCAAAAAGTTTCTTCATGAGTAAAGAATGTAGACTTCTTTCAATTTCATCTATGACATAAACAGCATTTCCCCTTGATAAATGTATTAACATAGGAAATAAATCTATTAGTCTTTGCGTACCATCCGACTCTTCTGATATTTCAAATTTAACTTCACTATTTTCTTTGTCTAATCTTACAGGTGATAAATTAAGAACCATTAATTTATCTGTTTCATCTTTTGCTTGAGAAATAATACATTTTAACGCAGGTATAAATATTGCATTTTCCTCACCTTCCTCATAGGGGAAATCTTTCTTGATATCATCTTTAACTTCAGAGGGTATTTCGTTATAATCATCTAAATCAATTGTATTAGTAGTAATTTTTTTAATCCCCAAGTCTAAAGATGCTAAAAACTTACTCAAAGAGTCTTGAATTGATTGACTAAAAAAAGGTAGAAAAGGTTTAGAGTTAGGAAAAATAATTTTCAAAACATTACTAAACCATTCATATATGGGTTCTAAAGACTTGAAGTCTTTTATATCACGCTCCTTTGATGAGCTAGTCAAAAATAGTAAACTTTCTCTTGTATTCTCTGCTTCATAACGAACCCTATTTTTTGTATCTTCAGAAAGATTTAAGAAAAATTCATGATTAAAGTTATCAAAATTATACTCTTTTCCCTTTCTTTCATAAATAGGTATTTCAGTATTTATACCAATTTCAAATAACCATTCTTCATGAATTTTATGTTTATCAACTAAAAACCCATAAGCATATTGTTTATCATTAGTTTTAAATTCAAACTCAAATCTAGATGGTTTTGTATAACAGGTTTTATCTAGCTTAAAATTATTAATATTGATATTTTTCTTGTTCTCATCACCATCTACAATAAAATCTCTAGCAAATTTCATAGCTTTAATTAAGTTAGATTTGCCAGAAGCATTAGCACCATAAATTATAGATGTTCTCAGTAATCTGATTGAATCCTCAGAATCACCTTTAACTACATGATGAAGATGATGGCTTTCATCGGAAGCAATCATATTAAAATCTATTCTTTGGTTAAAGGATAAGAAATTTTCTACTGTAAATCTAATTAACATAATGATTGAAGTATCTATTCACTTGCTCCTATCATACTTATAAAAACATCTAAAGTTTCATGATTTTATAAATTTTATTTCTTTTTGTAGATTAGGTATCTTCCTCACTATGGAATAGTTTTGAGTAATTTTAATTTGTAGATCAAACTACTAAATGCTTATTATTAGGTTAATTCAAAGAGATATTGCTTTAACAAGCTTTACTCATTTAATAAGTATAACACCGATAGCGATCACCTAACATATCCTAAAATTAAATTAGATATAGTCAAGAAGTAGAAAATCAAACCAAATTTCAGATTTTTATGTCAAAACAAACAATAGGCTTAGAACAAAACTTGTATGATTATTTACTCTCAGTTTCCCTCCGTGAGCCGATTATCTTAACTCAACTGCGTCAGGAAACTTCCCAATTACCAATGTCTAGAATGCAAATATCTCCTGAACAGGGGCAATTTATGGCATTGTTGGTAAAATTGATAGGAGCAAAAAAGACATTAGAACTGGGTGTATTTACTGGATATAGTTCCTTGATAGTAGCTTTAGCTTTACCTGCTGATGGTAAAATAGTTGCCTGTGATGTCAGTGAAGAATATACGAGTATTGCTCGCCGTTATTGGCAACAAGCGGGAGTAGCTGATAAGATTGATTTACATATTGCCCCTGCTTTGGAAACTTTAGATAATTTATTAGCAGTAGGGGAAGCAGGAACTTTTGATTTTGCCTTTATTGATGCTGATAAAGGTAACTATGAAAATTATTATGAGCGATCACTTGAATTAATTCGTCCTGGTGGACTAATTGCCATAGATAATGTACTATGGTTGGGTAAAGTTGCAGATCCACAAATACAGGATAATCAAACTAACAAAATTCGCGCTTTTAATCGTAAATTACATCAAGATTCCCGAATTACCTTGAGTTTAGTTCCCATAGCAGACGGATTAACCTTAGCTATAAAAAATTAGTTTATTTAATCTTCGCTTAACAAACAATTATGCATAATAATTTGAGTCAACTACTCCGGTTCTATCCATTCTATAAAGGACGCGGTTCGGTTGTTTTTCTGAAACAAGTTCAAGAGTATTTGCATACACTTCCATCTCCTATGTGTGTAACCATATATGATGGACAAAAATTATTCATTGATCCTTGTGACTATATTGGATCAATGATTTATCTTTATCAAGACCTAGACCCAAGTATTTCATGGTGTCTGAAAAAATGTTTAAACGAGGGTGATATTTTTGTTGATGTTGGCGCGAATATTGGTATAGAATCAATTCCAGCAGCTAAGTTAGTTGGTAATACTGGACATATACATTCATTTGAACCAAATACTAAAGTTAATATATTACAGCACTTCCCGATGTTATGAGGTACAAATTTAACAGGCAGGATGCCTGTTCCACAAGGGTTTCATGATTTCAGTTTGTACCTCACTGATCTGAAATATGCTGTATTACATCAATCTATTAATACTAATGCTTTAACAAATATTACATTGAATAACTGTGCTGTTTCAGATATGGATGGAAAAATATTTTTATCTGTTCCCAGTAGTACAGGTTCGGCAACTGTTGTAAAAACAAGTTCAGATAAAAGTCAAGAAATTACGGCAATCAAATTAGATTCATATTCGCCGATTTTAAATCGCAGAATAAAGCTACTTAAAATTGATGTAGAAGGACATGAATTTTCAGTTTTAAAAGGTGCTACTCAAATATTTTCGGATGGACTTGTTGATTTTTGCTTGTGTGAAATTTGGCACAGTTCAACAATTCCATTTGAAGAAAACGATTCCGTAAAATTTTTCAAGCACTATGGTTATGAACCATTTCAAGTGAGAAAAAGATTTTCTATTTTTCCATATTTAAAGAATGTTTCTAAGGAAAAACCAACATTCACATCTTATGACTATTTATTTAAAAAAATTTAAAGTTATAAAATTTATCCGTTATTTATGTTGTGCAATTCTGCCAATAATTATCATCAACGCTACACAAGTTACTGCAATTCCTACTTCACAAAATAAACAGGATATTGATAGTTTTATTCAATGGTGTAAACAAAAAGATACTGTACTTCCAGAAATACAGCATACAATTGAAGTCTTACTAGGACAAGTTGGTACAGAAGATTGCGATCGCGCTTCCCAAGAACTTAACCAACTCTCAACACTTAAACTTCAAATGGCAGAAATAACCGACCTGTCACCCCTTCAAGTATTAACTAATTTAACGAAATTTCAGCTTTCTTACAATAGGAAAATCCGCGACCTGTCACCATTGAAAAGATTGACTAATTTGACTGAAATTAACTTTGCAGTAATTCCCATGAGAGACCTATCACCTCTTGCGGAATTGACTAATTTAACTAAACTAAGCCTGTGGAGAAATGGTATCCGCGACTTGTCCTCCCTTCCCCCATTGAATAATTTGACCGAACTTGTCATTGGGGAAAATCTAGTCAGCGACCTATCACCCCTTTCCCGATTCACTAATTTGAAAAGTCTTACATTTGTTTACACTAAAATTAGGGATTTGTCACCCCTTGCCAAATTGACTAATTTGACGGGACTTCAGCTTGTGTACAATACAATCAGCGACCTATCACCCCTTTCCAAATTGACTAATTTGACTACACTTGATCTTAGTTATAATCAAATCAGCGACTTGTCACCCCTTTCTCGATTAACTAATTTGACTAAACTTGTCCTTAAGGGAAATCCGATTAGAAACAAAACCTGTCCTGTGAAGCCAGAATCAATATGCGTTTTCTAAGTGAGATTAGTAATGGATAAGTGGTAATAGGTAACTGATAATAAAATATCTTTTTTCCTCCTGTTAATCCTTCAATCCTGGATATTATCTCGACTTACTTCGACAAGCTCAGTACAAGTCGCTCGATAACAACCTGATTCTAACAATATGGCTAATTAGTAACTCACATTTAGATGCTAAATCTCTAATTTATCACCACGAATGGCATAATCTAATAACTCCATGGGGTGCATAACAGCAATAGTTTTCCCCTGTAAATATTTACTAATTTGCAAACTACAACCAGGATTAGGAGAAGCAATTAAATCAGCACCAGTATTGATTAAATTCTGAGCTTTTTGTTTACCTAATTCCTCAGCGACTTCCGGTTGCAACATATTATAAACCCCCGCGCTACCACAACATAAAGCTGCGTCTATAGGTTCTTTTAAAGTTACACCAGGAATTTGTTTTAACAGTTGACGAGGTTGGACACTAATTTTTTGCCCATGTAATAAATGACAAGCATCTTGATAAACTAAATTGATATTTTTATCAGTTAAAGGTGATAGTTTAGCAGTTAAACCCACATTAATTAAAAACTCTTGTGCGTCTTTAACTTTTGCTGCAAATATTTTCGCTTTTTGGGCATATTCTGGATCATCTGCTAAAATATGACCATATTCTTTCAAAGTATGACCACAACCAGCAGCATTGATAATCACAAAATCCACATTAGTATCAGCAAAACTATCAATCATTTGTCTTGCTAATGTTTTTGCTTGTTCAGTTTGTCCTTGGTGTTCAGGAAGTGCTGCACAACAACCTTGAGATTTAGGAATTACCACTTCACAACCATTTGCAGTTAAAACCCTTACCGTCGCTTCATTCACAGGAGAGAAAAACAGTCTTTGCACACATCCTAAAATTACACCCACCCGATATCTTTTTTCACCCTTTGCAGGGATAATATCAGGTAAATTATTTTGAAAAGATTTAAGAGTAATTTCCGGTAAAATAGATTCCATAGCAGCTAACCGGGGAGATATAGCTTTAATTAACCCAGTTGCTTGTAATACCTTAGAAATTCCTAACTTTTGATAAACTAATAAGGGGAAAAGTAAAATTCTTAAAAGGTCAGGATTAGGAAAGAGAGAAAAAATCAATTGTCGGACTAACTTGTCAGGTAAACTGCGGTTATAATTTCTTTCAACTTGATGTCTAGTAGCCGAAATCAACTTATCATACTGGACACCAGAAGGACAAGTAGAAACACAAGCAAGACACCCCAAGCAAGAATCAAAATGTTCAATAGTAGCGGTATTTAAAGCAATTTCACCCTCATTAATAGCATCCATTAAATAGATACGTCCTCTAGGTGAATCCATTTCTTTTCCTAATACCCGATAACTAGGACAAGTAGACAAACAAAAACCACAATGAACACAACTATCAATTAACTTTGGATCAGGTGGATGATTACCATCAAAACCCTTTAAATTCTTAATACTAGCAGTATTATTATTCACCGAACTTTCCGAAACTTGCATTTATATTTCTCCCCTCTTAAACTCTGTGTCCTCTGCGCCTCTGCGGTTCGTTTACTAACTCTTAAATCCCACCCACAAACCGACCAGGACTTAAAATATTTTGAGTATCAAACTGTTTCTTAATTCCCCGCATCACTGCTAAACTATTACCAATATCCCCCCAAACATCAACATTTTTTTTTAACTCAACAGATGCAGATAAAATAGTTAAAAATCCAGAATTTGCTGTACATAAACTTCGCAAAGGCAAAATCTGATCTGGTTTTTTCAACCGCACCAGACCCAAACCGCTACTAAGATGAATTAGACCAATTTCTATGTTATTTAAAATCTCCACAGCTTGAGTTGGTAATACTCCTATTTTGCAGGTAATTGTGGATTCTGTGACAGAAGAATGTATTTGTTCTGGTAATCGTTGCCATAAATCAGCCTCTTGATTTCCTGCATAAATTACCCCATGTAAACCCAATTTTTCACCAATTGCTAAAAGTCGTTTTGACTGTTCTTGGACACTTTCACTAACACTTTGAAAACGAGCAATTAATCCTATTCCTGTACCCAAATCCAAATTATTAACTAATTTACTGGATAATAAATCTGCTTGAGTGGGAGTTAATTCCGAACCTTGTAAAATTCTTGCTGCTTGGGATATAAGTTCTGGTTTCCCTGTTAATATTACCGTTCCTGAAGTTGCAGGAATGGGATAAACTCGAAAAGTGACTTGGCTGATAATTCCTAATGTACCGTAAGCACCAGTAAATAATTTCATTAAGTCATAACCAGCGACATTTTTTACGACTCTTCCCCCAGCTTTAGCAATTTTTCCATCTGCGCGGATAAAAGTTATACCTAAAAGTTGATCGCGGACACCACCATAACGTTGACGGAAAGAACCTGTATCAGCAGTAGCAACGATACCCCCAATGGTAGCTGATTCGGGTAATGCGGGGTCTAGAGCTAATGTTTGTCCAGATTTTGCTAAAATTTCCTGAAGATGGGCAAATTGCATCCCAGCTTCGACAGTGACGGTTAAATCACCCACAGCGTGTTCTATGAGTTGGTTAATGTGTTCGGTACTGACGACAATATCAATATTTTTAGCTAAACTACCCCAATTGATTTTACTACCTCTACCGTAAGGGAGAACGCGCCATTGATGTTGATGAGCGATCACTATCACAGCAGCTAATTCTGCTTGACTGTGGGGATAAACGACACAACTGGGGTGAGTTTGAGAGTCTATTCCTTGTTGTATTTTTTGTTGCTGGTTGGGTGTGAGATTTTTCCAGGATAAAACGGCGTTTTCGGTGCTGAGAATGGAAGTTAAGGTAGATGCTATTAGATTCATCGGTCTATTTTTAATATCCTTTTCCCAAACTACAATACACCTACCCGTCCATCACTGCGAATATAAAGAGAGCTATCCCCCTCATAATTCCCAGGGTTGGGACGAATTTCTAAAACCAAAGTGCCAAAATTGGGTTTCAATACCGCAGCTTTGAGATGTCTACCGCCATCATCCCAAAACATCAGAGAAAAGTCCCCCCATTTTCCCCCTTCCAAGTCAAATTGTAATTTTTCTCCTGGTTTTAAAGTTGTTTTTCTCAATTCTGGTAACTGTTCTAATTTCACCTGACCATAACTGCGATTGACAACTTGAACGCGAATATATTGACCTGGAGTAAAACTAAGTGGAGCAGGAGGACATTTAGAAGCACAAGTTTGAGCTAATGCAACTCGATGGTTAATTGGTATTAATAGTAAAGTAGTAGTTAACAAAGTGGCATAAATCGCAAATCTCATATTCATCTTTTTACACCCTGTTTCTGTTTTAAATATGTTGTAAAAACTCAATAGTAGGCAATAAAGGATCATTAACAATACCCACACCTGCAAAACCCCAACGTTTGAGTAAACCACCTATTTGGGTACTAGCAAGAGATTCCACAGTTAACCGGCTTGCTAAATCAGCAGCATGGGTATTAAGATAACTCAAAGCCTCGAAATCTTCTTTAAATAATAACAAATATCCTGATGTATGATCATCAACACGGGCTGTGAGATATTTACCATCTGTTCTGGAACGAATTATATAATAAACCATTGCTTGGTAATTGGTAATTGGTAATTGGTAATTAATTTTCTCAGAATCAGGATGTCCAGGATTTAAGGATGAACAGGATTAGTAATTAGTGATTACAAAAATCATCTTCTTCTATTCCCTCTTGCCTATTCCCTCTTGCCTATTTCCTGACTAATTCAAATCTTCTAACTTAATTCTAGGATCTGCTGCTTTTAAAACTAAGTCAGCAATTAAATTACCAACAATTAATAATACTGCACTCATTACTAAACTTGCCATGACTAAATATTGATCTTTGGCGAAAACAGCTTGTAGAGTTAACTTTCCTAAACCTGGCCAGTTAAAGAAATTTTCTGTAATAAATGCACCACTTAATAAACCAGCTAATTCAAAACCCAATAAAGTAATTAATGGGTTAATCGCATTTCGCAAAGCATGAACATAAATAACTCGATTTTCCGGTAGTCCTTTAGCGCGGGCAGTTTGAATATAACCTTGCCGTAAAACATCCAATAATTGACCCCGCATAATGCGTTGTAAACCAGCAAAACTGGTAATACTCAAAGCAATTAATGGTAAAAATGAATGCCAAACAATATCAAGAATTTTACCCAACAATGTCAGGTCTGAATGATCAATACTCGTCATATTGCCAACTGGAAAAAGTGGGGTAGTCAATTGAGCAAAAAATAGTAAAAATAACACAGTGATAAAACTGGGAATACCTTGACCAGCGTAGCTGACTATTTGTAAAATCTGGTCAGTGAGGCGATTTTGTTTCACAGCAGCCACAATACCCAAAGGAATAGCGATCGCCCATGTTATAATTAAAGAAGCGATCGCTAACAATAACGTCGCCGGAACTCGTTCCCACAACAAAGAAGATACAGAACGTTGATAAACAAAACTTGTCCCGAAATCACCCTTCGTCAAAATTTGCTGCAACCAAAATCTAAACTGTTCTGGCCAAGACTTATCTAAACCAAATTGCTGTCTTATTTCCTCAATTCTTTCTGGTGAAATTTTCGGATTTTGCCGCAGGGTATCTACATAATCTCCTGGAGAAAACTTCATAGCGAAAAAAGCCAAAGCAGATGCTAAAAAAATAGTTAATAGTGCCTGTAAAAGCCTTTTAATAACATAAATAAAAGTTTCACTTGTTACCAGTTTTATTAACCAACGGGTGTTTGTTTCCAAGGAAATTTTTGTATTCGTCATTCGATTTTAGATTTTAGATTTTAGATTTTAGATTTTAGATTTTGGATTTACCCCAAGGATAAATCCGAAGAGTTATATCATGAAGGAATTATCAGTGATTACTCAGCTTGTTAATTGGTAATTAGATAATATCTTTTCTCCTTTCTTCTGCACTTGTGAACTCCGAACTCCGAACTCCGAACTCCTAACTAACTAATATTCCACCAAAGAAATAATTGGGACATCAGGTAAATGTTTCCGTCCTTGTAAATCTCGTAACTCGATAATAAAGCCAAATCCTACCAGTTCACACTCAATTTTTTGTACTAACTTAGCTGTTGCGCCAGCAGTGCCACCAGTAGCAATTAAATCATCTACAATTAGGACTTTACTACCCGGTGCTAAAGCATCCTGATGTACTTCTAATGTATCTGTACCATACTCTAGTTGATATTCAATTGTATGAACTGCTGCTGGTAACTTGCCTTTTTTGCGAACAGGAATAAAACCAGCACCTAACTTATAAGCCACAGGCGCACCAAAAATAAACCCCCGCGACTCCATACCAATAATATAATCCACCTCTAGTTCAATTTCTGAGCATTTTTGTGCTAAAAGGTCAATAGTATAACGCAACCCTGTAGGATCGCTTAATAGAGTAGTAACATCTCTAAATAAAATTCCAGGCTTAGGAAAATCTGGTATATCACGAATTAGCGATTTTAAATCCATATTTGTGAGTATTTAATGGTCAACTAAAAGACAAAAAGCAAGAGGTGAAAAATTTTCCCCAGAGAAACAAAAATCCTCCCCTATAATGTCATAACCTGGAAACTGGAGCTTTTGGTTTATTATTTATCAAAACAATTTGGTCTAAAACCTTCCCTTTTAACGCAAAAAATTTTACCACAGGGGTATAAATCCCGGTGACAAAAACGGCCTCCTGCCTTCTGCCTTCTGCTTTCTGCCTTAGTTAATGACGATAACCAAAAATTTTAAATTTTAATCTATATGGAAACATTTGGGTAGAAAAACTAAGTAATGTATATAATTGAACTGCAATATCGCCCCTAAAGTGCCAGCGATGAGTAACAATTACTATTTAGTAATTGAGGATTGAAATGAAATGAAACGAAACCCATAAGGTATTGTCTAGAATGAATGTCTCCGCTAATGTCACATCTTTCAACAGCCCAAACTCCCAGGGAACACCCATGATCTTGGATACTTTACCAGATCCAGCGATTCCTGGACAGGTATGTCCAACGAGAACAAGATTAGAAATAGACCTGATGTTATTAGCCATTGAAGCCTTAGAACTAGGAGGTTCTGAAGCCATACTGTCCTTTGCCGAAGAACTAGACCTGAAAGGAATTATCAAAAATCGGGTAAACTTATGGCGGATGCGAGCGTCTAACCCCATGCGAAGAGCGCATAATCGCCGTTCCTTAGATATTTTAGAAGCTAAAGCTCTAGTGGTTATTGCTTGCTACATAGCTCGACGGTTAACAGTTGTCATCCGCCAACTACTAACCATATATCAACAATTAGCTGATAAACAGATTCCCCCAGAACAAAATTTAAGACTAGCCAATTACCTAGAAAGATTTAGAGCGCATTTTAAAAGTCGTATGAATGCCCGTCGTTCCGGTTTATTAGCATTAACTTCTGATGAAAAATTAGATGAACTAGCTATAGAGTTATTAGGAAAATTACTATTCTGTACAGGTACAGCAGGAATGCAGCGATACTGGATTTCTCTTTTTGATGGTGAGGTAGAATAAATAAAAATGAATATCCAACGTAAATATAGTTTGCCTAATTGTACCCTACTTCTAGAAGGGTTAAGCGACATGACGCGGACTGCTAACTTTCAAGAACTGCGTCCTGAACTATCTATATTAGTTAATGCAGAATGCTATTTATCTAATTACAATCAACCCATAAGAGGCGGCAGAGAATTTTTTGAAAGCTTGGTTAGAGCCGTTAGTGCCTACGCCCAAGAAGTATTAAGTAATATACCTAATCCCCAAATTCAAAATCATGACTCAGAGCTAGTTAAATTTCAAAAAATTGATAGCAACAGACACAGATTAATAGTTCATACCGAAATTACATCAGATCAACCGACAGAAAATAACACCCAAGAACAACCCCTGCAAATTATCCTCAACACAGTCCAATTATTTGACCTGGTAGAAGCAGTAGATCAATTTTTTGCCGACAGCCAGACTTTACCAGAATTATGCCTGGAATTACACCCTGTTACCCGTAGTTATGCTGGTTCAAGTCAAACCGTCATTAAACAAGCCATTCCTGCAACCCTAGGTGTATCTAGTTTAGCCGCAGCCGCAGTAGCATTTAGTCTGATTCCTGCGCCTCAAGTACGTCCGCCCGAAGTTAAACCAGAAACCCAGTCTACGACATCTACAGCAACATCTACAGCCACAGCAACATCTACAGCCACAGCAACACCTACAGCCACAGCAACACCTACAGCCACACCTGAAATCTCACCAACCAGCACACCTACAAGCACACCTACAAGCACACCAACAGAAGCGACAAGTCCAGTTAAAGTTCAAGATTTAGAAGCGCTGTTAAGTACAGTTCCCGAAATTACAGATTCATCACAATTATGGGCATTAAATCGCCAAATTTATAATCAAATTGATCCACTTTGGAAAAGCCGTTCCGAACTTCCAGAAGACTTGGTTTATCGTTTAGGAGTGGCTGGTGATGGTAGTATTGTTGGCTATAAAGCTGTTAATCAAAAAGCCAGTGATGCGATCGAAAAAACACCATTACCTAAATTGCTTTATAATCCTGCAAATCGCATTCCTAATGAACCAATTGCTCAATTTAAAGTCGTCTTTACACAAAAAGGAGTTTTACAGGTTAGCCCTTGGGGTGGATTCCCAGACAAACCAAAAGTAATTGGTGAAAGAATCAGTGATCCTAGCAAAATCAAAGATTTGAATCAAAAACTCTACAGTAAAATCCGTCAAAATTGGAGTATTACTCCTACTTTTGCTAGTGAATTAAAATATCGCATAGCCGTAAATGAAGAAGGTATCATTGCTGACTATGAACAACTTAACCAAGTTGCTTTTGAGCATTTTGAAGAAACACCTTTACCGCAGATATTAAAATCTGTTTACGGCTCAAACGTGATTCCAATGGGCAACAAAAAACCTCTAGCTCACTTTCAAGTTGTATTTACCCCCAAAGGTGAATTACAAGTGACTCCCTGGGAAGGATACAGATAATAGTTGTCAGTTGTCAGGGGCAACCACGGGGGGTTTTTCTCCTAGGGGCAACCACGGGGGGGTTCTTTCCTAGGGGCAACCACGGGGGGATTGCCCCTACAGCCTCTTGCCTGTCACTTGTTAAAACCTTATTTAGTAATTTTTCTCATATAATTACCCCAAAGTTGTGCTGCTTGGGCGCTGCTGCCAGATGTGGGTGAATTATTATCATTACCTAACCAAATACCTGTAACGAGTTGACGACCAGGAATAAAGCCAATAAACCAGAGATCAACATTATCGTTTGTTGTTCCAGTTTTTCCCGCTTCCCCCAGGCCAATGGCTGCACTACGTCCTGTACCATTGGTAATTACCTTTTGCATCAAGGTAGTCATTTGATTAGCAATGTCCCTTTTTAGGGCTTGTTTATTACCATTCGGATCTTGATCAAAGGAATACACAATACGACAGGTTTGCAAATCTTTAATATCTTTACAATCACTACTATCTAAAATTCTACTGATAGCATGGGGAGGATTCCAGATACCACGATTACCAATTGCTCCAAAAGCACCGGTCATTTCTAAAACATTGACTCCACTTTGACCTAAAATTAATCCTGGAACTGCTTCAAGGTCAGATTTAACACCTAACCGTCGCGCCATATCTACAACTTTATTTAAGCCAATTTCCTTGGATAGTCTCAAGGCAATGGGATTTTCTGAAAGTGCTAACCCAGTAGCGATATCTAAACTACCACCACCACGACGACAGGGTTTATAGGTAAAACCTTTCCAAGTAAAAGGACTACAGGAATAACTTTTATATGGAGAAAATCCCTGTTCAATGGCCGCAGTGTAAGCAAAAATTTTAAAAGTAGAACCTGGTTGTCTTTGGGCTTGCACAGCGCGGTTAAACTGGCTTTTTCTGTAATCTGTTCCCCCGACCATGGCCAAAATACTACCAGTTTTGGAGTCCAGAGTCACCATTCCTCCTTGAGAAAAACCCAAGTTTGCCCCATCTTTAGCAATAGAATTTTTTAAAGCCGTTTCTGCTTGAGCTTGGATAGAAGGATCTAGTTGGGTTTCAATTATATAGTTACCTTCTCTGGTGGCTTCTGGTCCCAAAATCGAGATCAGTTCTTGAAAGACATAATCATAAAAATATGGGGCAATGGTTTTGGCTTGCTGTTCACAAACTTTAGGACTAATTTGCACTGTAGAACGACGGGCGCGGTTTGATTCTTCTGTGGAGATTTTGCCCATTTGTCGCATTCGTTTAATCACTCGATTGCGATAGTCTTTAACGTTAAGTTTGCGCGGTCCACTACCACAAAAGTCAAAGGCATTAGGAGCAGGTAAAATAGCTACTAAAGAGGCGGCTTCTGCCAGAGTTAATTCCTTGGCTGATTTGCTGAAGTAATATTTAGCTGCGTCTTCAAAACCAGAAGTATCTGCACCTAAAAAGACTCGATTTAAGTAAGTGAGTAAAATCTCATCTTTGCTGTAGAAGGTTTCCAGTTTTAGAGATACGACAGCTTCCTTTACTTTTCGCTCTAAAGAGTCTTGATTACCCACATATTCGCGGAATAAACTGCGAGCTACTTGTTGGGTAACTGTACTCGCACCTTGTTGGACATCACCGCTACTGGTATTAATCAGTAAGGCTCGCAATACACCCCAGGGATCTACCCCAACGTGCCAATAATAACGAGTATCTTCTGAAGCTATAACTGCGGCTGGTAGATAGGGTCCAAATTCTTCTAATGTTTTGAGGTCTGTGTGGGTAATATTTCTTGGTTCACGGAGTGGAGTTGAACCGTCACCTGCATAAACTACTATGGGAGCGCGGGTGGCTGTAGGTAGAGGTGTGACTGAAAATTTCAGCCATTCTACACCTATGGCCAAAGCAAATAGAGTTGTGACTCCACCAACACCATAAGCTAGATAGGTGAGATATTGGATATACCAAGCAGGTGGATCTATGTATTGTAAACGTACAGAAGCGGCTAGTTCTGGTGGTCCTAAGGTGAGAACATCACCATGACGCAGTTCTAAGGCGTTGATTCTGCGTTTGCCGAGGTATATACCATTGGTAGAGTTTTCATCCTTGATGGTGAAAACTGGGGTATTTTGGGAAGAATCCCGCGATAGGGAAAGGTGAATTTTGGTGACAACTTGGTTACGAACGACGATATCACAGGAAGAACTACGTCCGAGAATATAGCGATCGCCCAATAATGGATATTCTTCTGCCTGATTTGCTCCGGCATCATATACCATTAATTTCGGTACTTTGGCATTAGGCTTGAGTGCTAACTTGGTAAAATCAACTCTGGCTTGAATGGTATTTACTGCTTGAGTTATTTGACCAATAAAAGTTTGTGGCTTTTGTGGAGGTTGGGGTGAATTCATAAACAATTCAAAATTCAAACATCACAATCATAAGGATTTAGAGAACAGGGAACAGGGAACAGGGGAGCAAATTTTATTCTCCTTCCTTCTTTATTTCTCCTGAACTTCTAAACTTCTGAACTCCTGAATTCTCATTTTTAATTACTGGGTGTTTTTTGCCAGGATGCAATTAACAAGCAGACAATTCCCATACTAATAAAAGAATCAGCCATATTAAATATGGCAAAATTAATTAGCCGAAAATCCAGAAAGTCAATGACATATCCTAGTCTAAATCTATCTACACCATTGCCCATTGCTCCTCCTAAAATCAAGCCATAACCCAACTGATCCCAAAAACTTAACAAAGGCCCTGACAATGCCACGGTAATTAATACTAAACTGACACCTAAAGATAACCAGCGTAATAACTCGACTTTACCGCTTAATAGGCTAAAAGCTGCACCTGTATTAGTAACATAAGTGAAATGAAATATACCATTTATTATAGGTAATGTTTGTGATAGAGAAAAGGTCTGTACGACCCAAAATTTTGTCAATTGGTCGAATAAAAATGCCGTCAAAGCAGCCATCCAAAAGTAGCGATTTTTTATACGCATGATAAGTTGGTCAATTGTTTCGTTGTCGGTTGTCAGTTATCAGTTGTTTTTGTTTGCCACTGACCCATGACCAATGACTAATGACTAATAAAACATTATATGTCGTAGGAGATAAGCCACTATAGTGACCACACAGACTATTACTAGCTGGCCTGGTAGGGGAAACCAAGAGTATTTAAGGATCGCTTGGATTACAGATAGATTTTCTGTTCCTTTCCAGGGTAGAAAAGAACTGATAATTAAATAAACAATGCCACAGATGTGAACCGTAAACAGACCGCAAATACAGCTAAAGGCCAAACTTTCTAGTCGGGGTCTAGCTTTAAAGGCTAAATAACCACAAATCCAAGCTCCAGGAATAAAACCCAACAAATAACCAAATTGAGAAAGTCTAACATAACCAATACCGCCACCTTCTGCAAATACTGGTAATAAGGTTAATCCCATCACCAAGTACGCAATTTGGGACAATGCCCCAGCGTTTTGACCTCCTAAGCAACCCACCAACAGCACTGCACCGATTTGATAGCTTACACCCAATGACAAAGTTTGAATTCCGTGCTGACTCCAATTCCAAGGTGAGGTAAGACCATAAGCTTCTAGGAAAGTACCACCCATTGTTAGGAGCAAGCCTATCATAGACCATAGCAGTTGATTTGAGGCAACAACAAACATTTATTAGGCGCAAGGGAAAGGCGACAGATATAATTAATAGCAATAAGTATAGGCGAATTCAAAGACTATGCCATTGGCAGATCATACAATAGCCAAGAAATATAGTAGAAAGCAACAGGCAAGAGGGAATAGTCAAAATTTTGCTATGATTAGGTTTCAAGGATAAATCATGTCCTAATCATTCTGGCTACAGTTATAAGAAGAGAAGTCTTGGTAGTACAAGTAGTCGTGCAAAATAAATTGTACTTGGTTCTGCGTCAGTCCTATCTCATTAACCTGAATAGAGTAATCAATATTTTTCTCTATCTTCACCTATTGTTTACCTATAAGAGTATCTTTTAGCGGTATCTTAGATATGTTTATCTAAAAAATTAACGAAAATTAACACTAATGCTAATACGTCTAGGTGCAATAACAAATCATCCTCTTGCTGCTTTTATTTCTATATTAGCAATGACCATGAGTTTATCAGCCTGTGGAGAAACTCCTTCCAATAATCCCACCACTGGAGAATCTCCTGCTAATAATACTAATACAACCACATCATCTGGAGCTAACACATTAGATTTAGGAGGTAATGTCGAGTTAACAGGTGCTGGGGCTTCCTTTCCTGCACCCCTTTATCAAACTTGGTTTCTGGAGCTAAATAAAAAATATTCCAATCTCAAAGTTAACTATCAGTCAGTTGGTAGTGGTGCCGGCGTGGAACAGTTTACCAAAGGAACAGTAGACTTTGGTGCTAGTGATGTAGCGATGAAAGATGAGGAAATTCAAAAAATACCCGCAGATAAAGGAGTGCTATTATTGCCTCTAACTGCTGGTAGTATTGTTCTGGCCTATAATTTGCCAGATGTTACTGAACTTAAATTACCACGGGCAGTTTATACTGATATTCTACTAGGTAAAATTAAATCCTGGGATGATCCAGCGATCGCTAAAGCTAATCCTGGGGCTAAATTGCCAAAAGAGGAGATCAAAGTTATTTATCGTGCTGATGGCAGCGGAACTACAGGAGTTTTCACTAAACACCTAAGTGCTATTAGTCCAGAATGGAAAACTAAAGTAGGTGATGGTAAAAGTGTGAAATGGCCTGTAGGAATTGGAGCTAAAGGAAATGAAGGTGTTACCGCCCAAATTCAACAAACTGCCGGTTCTATTGGTTATGTGGAATATGGTTATGCCAAACAAAATAAGCTCAACTTTGCCTCTTTAGAAAATAAGGCTAAACAGTTTGTTGCTGCTACTCCAGAATCGGCTGCTAAAACCTTAGCATCCGTAACTTTACCAGAAAATCTTCGTGCTTTTATTTCCGATCCCGAAGGTGCTGATTCCTACCCAATTGTGACTTACACTTGGATTCTGGCGCATAAAAAATATGCTGATGCTGGCAAAGCTAAAGCTGTGGAAGCAACTCTTGAGTATGCTTTAACGGAAGGACAAAAAATCGCTACTGAATTGGGATATGTTCCTTTACCTGCCAATGTCATTGCTAAAGTTGCGGCAGCGGCGGATCAAATCAGTCCTGATTATAAAATTTCTGTTGCTGGTGATACTAAAACTACCAAATAAGTAACCGCAGTTACTCTTTATAGGTGACAGGTGACAGTTAAGAGAGCAGAGGGAATAAGTATATAATTACGAAGTACCAATTACCCATTACCTATTACCTATTACCTATTACCCATTAATTTTTGCTGATTTAACTTTTACAGTCAGTATTCATGGCTAGAAATTTTCTACAACCTCCATTAGCAATGAAAAGTCGGTCTGAACTAGACAGAAACATAGATCGGAGCTTTATTTGGTTAACTCGAATTTTTGCCCTAGCAATTGCGGCTACTTTATTATGGATTGCTTTGCAAGTTAGTAATGGAGCTTGGCCCGCAATCCAAAAATTCGGGATTAGTTTTTTAGTTACTAGCAGTTGGAACCCTGTTAATGATGAATATGGGGTACTACCTGCAATTTATGGTACTTTAGTCAGTTCTTTTATTGGACTTATTTTGGCTGTTCCTATTGGTGTGGGAACGGCGATTTTATTAAGTGAGGATTTTCTTCCTTCCCAAGTGCGGTTAGTGCTAGTATTTTTAGTAGAACTACTGGCTGCTATTCCTAGCGTTGTTTACGGAGTATGGGGAATTTTTGTTTTAGTTCCCATTTTAACCAATGTGGGAAAATGGCTACATAGTTCTCTCGGTTGGCTACCAATTTTTAGTTCTGCACCTAGTGGTCCAGGAATGTTCCCTGCGGGAGTGATATTAGCAATTATGATTTTGCCAATTATCACCGCTATTTCTCGTGATGCTTTAATTTCTGTACCTTCAAGTTTGCGTCAAGCAGCTTTGGGAATAGGTGCAACTCGTTGGGAAACCATTTTTCAAGTTATTATCCCTGCGGCTTTTTCTGGCATTGTCAGCGCGGTAATGTTGGCACTTGGTAGAGCTATGGGGGAAACAATGGCTGTGACAATGCTCATTGGTAATTCCAACAATATCAATATCTCTTTTTTAGCACCATCAAATACTATTTCTTCTCTATTGGCCAATCAATTTCCTGAAGCTAGTGGGTTACAAGTTGCGGCTTTAATGTATGCAGCTGTAGTTCTATTAGTATTAACAATGATAGTTAATATTCTGGCAGAGTTCATTGTTATCCGAGTTCAGCGTCTATAGTGTAATCATAGGTTAAATTATGACTTCTTCTTTTCCTCAAAGAAGCCTGACTCGTTCCCCTTCTTCTCCTCGAACTTTGTTTAATATGGTAATGACTGTATTAGCCTTTATTTGTGGAGTATTGGTACTTGTCCCTTTATTGGCAGTGCTTTCTTATGTCATTATCAGAGGTGTTGGTAGTTTAAATTTGAATGTTTTTACCCAGTTGCCTCCGTCTCCTTTTGGTAAAAATGGTGGTTTTGGTAATGCCATTTTGGGAACACTATTGATGGTAAGTATTGCAGCTACAATTAGTGTTCCTTTTGGTGTACTGGCAGCAATTTACTTAACAGAGTTTAGTTCTCAGAAAATTGCTAGATGGATACGTTTTGCTACTAATGTCCTCAGTGGTATTCCCTCTATTATTTCTGGGGTATTTGCCTATAGCATCGTAGTTTTGACGTTAGTAAAGTTCAATTTAGGCTCTTACTCAGCCTTGGGGGGAGGCTTTGCACTAGCGATTTTAATGCTGCCTATTATTGTGAGAACTACAGATGAAGCTTTACAGTTAGTATCCCAAGATTTACGACAAGCATCTCTAGGACTGGGTGCAACTAATTGGCAAACTGTGTCACAGGTGGTATTACCTGCGGCTTTACCAGCAATTGTAACTGGTTCTACTTTGGCGATCGCTCGTGCTGCGGGAGAAACAGCACCATTAATTTTTACTGCGCTTTTTTCTTCTTTTTGGCCAGATAGTATCCTCAAACCGACGGCTTCCCTAGCGGTTCTAGTTTACAACTTTGCTACTTCTCCCTATCAAACTTGGCAATCTCTAGCTTGGGCTGCGTCTTTAATCCTAGTATTTATGGTTCTGATTACTAGTATTATTGCTCGCTGGGCAACTAGACAAAAGGTTTAGTCAAAGGTCATTGAAACAAAAGCAACTCATCCTGAAAAACTTCTTTTTCCAGTATTTATGGCTACTCAAATTAGCACAATCAATGAGACTGAATCCGTTTTACGCACAGAAAATCTCAATATTTACTACGGCAAATTTTTGGCTGTACAAAATGTTTGGCTAAATATCCCGAAAAATCAGGTGACAGCTTTTATCGGTCCTTCTGGTTGTGGCAAAAGTACATTATTACGATGTTATAATCGTCTAAATGATTTAATTGAATCATTTCGAGCCGAAGGTAAGGTTTATTTCTACGACAAAAATCTTTATGCACCCGATATTGATCCTGTGGAGGTACGGAGACGTATTGGGATGGTGTTTCAACGACCTAACCCTTTCCCCAAATCAATTTATGAAAATATTGCTTTTGGTGCCAGAATTAATGGATTCAAAGGTGATATGAATGAATTGGTAGAGCGAAGTTTGCGACAAGCAGCTTTGTGGGATGAAGTTAAGGATAAATTGCGACAAAGTGGTTTATCTCTATCTGGTGGACAACAACAGCGTTTATGTATTGCTCGGGCGATCGCTGTTCAACCAGAAGTTATTCTCATGGATGAACCATGTTCAGCACTTGATCCAATTTCTACTTTACGCGTCGAAGAACTAATTCACGAACTTAAAGAGCAATATACTATCGTCATTGTTACCCACAATATGCAGCAAGCATCACGGGTATCTGATAAAACTGCGTTTTTTAACGTTAAAGCTTCAGAAAATGGTGGAAGAAGTGGCTATTTAGTCGAATTCGACTCCACAGAGGTAATTTTCAGTAATCCTCAACAAGAAGATACGAAAGCTTACATCAGTGGCAGATTTGGTTAATGGTTTTTTAGTAGAAAATTGGTAGAAACTGTATTCTGTATTTTAGAGCTTTCTACCAACTCCACCAAAACAAATAATTTCATAATTCATAGACAAAGTTTTTGCTGATGTGATGGCATCTCAAATAGACCTAGCTATTAAACATACAGCACATTCGAGGTTTATGAGGTACATTAACAGATTCAACTTCAAGCAACGTCAGAATCACGAATTATACGGATTAAAGGATTTCACAGATTCAACTTCAATTTTGAAAATTAACTTATAAAATTGCTGTCCCTCATTTACTTCAAAAGTGCTGTATTGTCTGATCAATATTTTCAGTTTTTTCTAGCCTACTGAGACAAATAAATCCAGCAAGGCTTTTAAGATAAAGCGGGTGGCGGGAATCGAACCCGCATTAATAGCTTGGAAGGCTATAGTTTTACCACTAAACTACACCCGCATATTTCCAACTTAATTAACATAACATTACTTTTATAAAATTGCAAGCCCCTATTGAGAATTTATCGGTTTAATTTTGAGACGAATATATAAATTACTCAAATCAGGTTTTGAACCGTCTTGATTGTAAGCAGCAAGAAAATTTTCTTCTTGAAATATCTGGTTAAGTGCTTGCTCATATCTATTGGTTTCG
Source organism: Cuspidothrix sp. (assembly GCA_046080565.1). Lineage (GTDB taxonomy): Bacteria > Cyanobacteriota > Cyanobacteriia > Cyanobacteriales > Nostocaceae > Cuspidothrix. The sequence continues at coordinate 24,361 of JBJTUF010000260.1, forward strand.
CTGCGAAGCGTATCTGGCTCAATAGCTATCACGATCGCTTGTTGAAAGTGTCCATTTTTATCAATGATTAAACTAGCCAGTATATTTGCTGGTTTAATTCCCTCATCACCAGGAAGAAGAGTAGGTTCTAATTCCTTTTCTGTAGTGCCTTTATACTCAGCCAAAACATCTGGTAATCCATCTGCGATGATTTGTCTTTCTTGTATTAATTTACTCACTTCTTGTTTTAACATCGGAGTAATTGTCGCAATAGCACCCCCTCCATTGACACTTGGAGAAGGTTCTGGGGTGGGTGTCTGGGAATCAGCAGGAATATCTTGGGGTAGGAGAGTTCCCTCACCTAGTTTCACCTCTTGACGACGATTCCAAGGTAGTTCACCTTCTGGAATGATTGGTGTTGTTTCTGGTGTTGGATTTGTAGGATATGATTGTTGCCTAACTGGTGGTTTTTCAGGTTCAGGTTCTTGAACTTGAGGTTTTTGAACTTGGGGTTGTTGAACTTGAGGTTCTTGAACTTGAGGTTTTTGAACTTGGGGTTGTTGAACTTGAGGTTTTTGAACTTGGGGTTGTTGAACTTGAGGTTTTTGAACTTGAGGTTTTTGAACTTGAGGTTTTTGAGTTTTATTCTCTTTTGTTAAATCAACCTTAGCCAATATCTCATCATCATCTTCATTATCAGGTGTAATAGGTGAAGATTTTGGTGAAGGTGAAACAGTAGATTTGGTTTTAATTGTAGATTTTGGTTCAGCAGCAATCTCGATAAAATCAATTGGAATCGAAGTTTCGTTAGATGGGGGAAACCAACCTGGAAATTTATCAGAGAACCAGAAAAACGAAAATACTAATAAATGAAGAGACACTGAACCAATAGATACAGCAATCCATAACCAAGGTGGATCAATATGTCGTCTTAAATTGTAAGGTTTAATCGAACTATTATTTGAATAATTATTTGTAAGTGTTGGTATCATCTTTTATTCTGTTCAGTTAAACACTTATCATATTTAATTGTTGACTGTTGACTGTTGACTGTTGATGGTTGCCTCCTGCCTCCTGCCTCTTGCCTCTTGCCTCTTGCCTCTTGCCTCTTGCCTCTTGCCTCTTGCCTCTTGCCTCCTGCCTCCTGCCTCCTGCCTCCTGCCTTCGGAAATTACTTCACTGGTTCTGATGTCACCACAAAAGTGAGGACGGTTTCATCTATACCTTTGAGTTCTAAGGGACTACCTTTAGTAATTTCTTCTTCTTGCAAATAATCTGCGACAGCAGCAGAAACTAGGATAGTTCCAGGAACGGCAGCAGCTTGCAAGCGTGCAGCAATATTAACACTAGGGCCAATTGCTGTATAGTCGGCGCGTTCAGCACTACCAAACATTCCCACAACTGCTGTACCTTGGTGAATACCACAACGAAATTGTACGCCTTCACGTCCATCTGTTTCAAAGATACCTTGCGATCGCCAGCGCAAATTCAATTTCATTAATGAGTGTTGCATATCTCTAGCTGTGTTGATAGCGCGTCGGACTTGTTCATTCGGTGTCAGGTCTTCTGGCGCTCCATACAAAGCTAAGATAGCATCTCCCATAAATTTATCCACTGTGCCACCGTTGTCAAAAACAACCTTAGTCATAGCTTCTAAATATTCATTCAATATTTCTGCGACTTTTCGGGATCTTAGAGTATTGGATAGCTGGGTAAAACCGACAATATCGCTAAATAGAACTGTCACCAATCGGGGTTCTGGTTGTAAATCTAGGGTTAAACTGCCAGTAGCGGCTTTTCTAACTAATGCAGTCGGTAAAAATCGTCTGAGTACGGATTCTGTGAGATAAGAATTTAACTCTAAGATACGTTTTTCATTTTCCTTTAAAGCCAGAAGATTGCGGACTTCCGCTAGGAGTTCCCGATCATTAAATGGTTTAGCTAAATAAGCATCTGCACCTTTTTCTGTTCCTTGAATCCGGGTTTCTTCATCTACTTTAGCAGTAAGCAAAATAATCGGTATTCCTTTTAACTCTTCTTGACTGCGAACCATTCTAATCATTTCTAAACCTGTAACTACAGGCATCATTAAATCTGTAATGATTAAGCTAGGTTTAATGTTTTGAGTTAAAATATATCCTTCATGACCATTACGGGCAGTATCTACTTGATAACCATTACGGCGGAGAACATCTGAAACATAGATACGCAAATCTGGATTATCGTCAACCACTAAAATGGAGTGACCCGTTCCTGATTCGTTAATACTCATCCGTTGGGAATCTTTAATTTCAGGAGTTGGTAATGAATTTATTTTATTCTGTAGCTCTTCTATATTTAACTCAACCTGTTCTAAATCGGCTAATTCTACACTAGCGCGACTAAGATTCAAATCAGCAGCAGTTTCTAGGATTTGTTCGGGTGGTAGATGGGATGAGCCTGTTAAAAGCTGTAAAGTAAAGGTACTACCTTGTCGGTAAACTGACTGTACGGAAACATTACCACCATGTAGTTCTATGAGTTCTTTAACTAGGGATAAACCCAGACCACTGCCTTCATAGGAACGATTTTCTGAACCTTCTGCTTGACGGAAGCGTTCAAAAAGATAAGGAATTTGTTGGGGAAGAATACCAATACCTGAATCTTGGACTTGGAGTAAACAATGATCCCCTATTCTAGAGAGTCTGATAATGATTGTTCCCTGTTCAGGGGTAAATTTCATGGCATTTGACAAGAGGTTATAAATTACTTTGTCAAATTTCTCAATATCTAAATAGACTGTGGGACATTTCACCAAATCGGTTTTTACTTGTAGTCCTTTTTTCTCGCAGTAGGGACGGAAAGAGTCAACAATTTGGGTAACAAATTCCACTAAATCACAGGGACGGAAACTAGGCTGCATTCTCCCTGCATCAAGACGTTGTAAATCTAGAAGTTGATTGACTAAGCGCAATAATCGCCGAGAATTGCGAAGTGCAATCACACTTTGACCATGGGATAAACCTTCACCTGCATTGACGGCGGACTCTAGGGGTCCTTGAATTAAGGTGATAGGAGTACGAAATTCATGGGAGATATTTTGGAAAAATTCGGTTTTTTGTTTATCCACTTCTAGGAGACGTTCTGCTTGTTCCCGTGTTTTTTGATACAAGCGGGACTGTTGAACAGCGATCGCAGCTTGAGAAGCAACGGATTTAGCTAATTCAATTTCTGAAGATATCCACCTTCTAACCCGGCTACCTTCCCGCAAAGTAATACTACCAATACATTTACCATCTGCCAGTAGAGGAACAACCATCAGCGATCGCACTGGCATTTTCAATGGCAAATCAAAGCCCTGGACATCCGCCGGACAGAGCATAATATCCGGTATCACCACTGGTTGTTCTGTTTGCAATATTTCCTGCAAAACCGGATTATCCTGAATTCTCACTTGAGAATTAGGTAATTCCTGATGTAAAGAGTGATAATTTTCCAGAGAATTTTCTGTATTGTCATAGCTATCATACAAACCAACACAATGGACAAATTCATCTTCCTGAGTCCATAACGACAGAACACAGCCATCAACTTGTAAAGCTTGTCCTAACTGTTGGGTAATGGCAGCAAAAATATCTTCTGGATCAAGACTAGAACGAATAGTGCTAGTAATAGTGTTGATCAAAGCCTCTCGTTTAGCTAAATCTCGCACTTTTTCATAGGCATAGGCTTGAGACAAAGCTAAAGCGGCTTGATCAGCCACAACCAGAACCAATTGGATTTCATCTTCTCCCCAAATTCGTTGTTGATTACATTGGTGTAAAGCCAAGACGGCCATTAAGTTCTCTTGCCAAATTAGAGGTACAACTAAACTTGAACCAATGTTAGCAGCTGCAAAAGCATCACCACGACTTTTGTTAATATCATCGCTGTAAATACGATCATCATCTTCGACTTTATTAATTACCAACAATTCTCTGGTTTCCCAGACTGTCTGCACCAAAATAGAAGGAGGAATAATACTCGTTGTAGAATTGTCCTCCTCTCCGGGCGTGGAATTATTCAGCTTTTGATAGATAAATCCTTCATCTGCCAATTGTTCATCCTGAAAAGGACGCAATAAACAAACATCTACCTCCAAAATGTGTCCCACTGTATCCACAATAGTTTGGAGAATTTGCCGATAATTAAGAGCGCTACGAATTGTGTTAGTGATCGTATTAAGAAGAGATTCTTGGCGCAGTGTCCGTGTCAGTTCTCTAGTTCTAGCTTTGAGGACATTGTGAGTGTCCATTGCCTGACGAACTACGGCTTTTAACTCTTCAGACTCCCAAGGCTTAGTTACATATTTGAACACCTTACCAGAGTTAATAGCATCTACCAAATCCTCAACATCGGTGTAGCCAGTTAAAATAATGCGAATAATATCTGGATATTGGGTAGCTGTGAGGCTTAAAAATTCTGTTCCACTCATCATGGGCATCCGTTGATCCGAGATAATAACGGAAATATCACCCTCCCGCGCCAGTAGCTCCAGCGCCGCAGGGCCAGAATTTGCCCGTAGCACCTTATAGTCACGATAGAAGGTGCGATAAAGCAAGTCAAGGTTGTCGGGTTCGTCATCAACAACCAAAATTTTCGGCTTACTGTTTGCTTGTGATATCATGCACCGCTTTACTGCTGCAATGGCAGTCGGATAAAGAATAAAATGTTCAAGTATGGATACGTATAAGCCAAGCAAGATGAGGTTACTTCGAGCATTAACTGTTTCTTTAGCTACATGATTAAGGATGGATTAGTAGAGAAATTGGCATAAGCAACTTATCCACTATTTTGAATTTTAACCTCTGTAAGTAGTTGCTGATACACAAATTACTGTCAGATGGAAAAAACTGTGTTACGAAGTGGAAACTAAGGCAGGAGTAAGTTGTTGTCACGAGGATTGATCCTTCTACTACAAAAACTTTTCGCCTTAACAAGGGAGGAGTTAGATACAATTGGTTTGAGAAATTGAGTGATTCCATTTCAGCATTTGTACTCACAGTTGTTAATTATTTAATTGTATTTTGAGTGATCATGGTAATGTTAGTAATAATACATTAGTCTAATGGACATACAAAGTATATTATTAAACCAATACTTATATCTAATTTACCAATCAGAACTAATACTAAAGCAAGTCGTAGATTTAGGTTACATATCCACAAGGAATTGAGTATTTTTTTAGGATCTTATCCCAGTATCCATTACTCAGTACCTAGATCACCAGTCTCTTGAGTAGCCAATTTAGGCGATATTTGGCTTTAATCAGCTAATATAGTTGATTTAGATAGGTTTCACTAGCTTATTAGTCAGTTGCACTCATGAGATAATTATTAAGCTGATTATATGCTTCTGGCTTCTGCCTCCTGCCTTACTAAATAAGATACCATTCAGTCATATCTAGCAAAGATACCGAGAAAATATCTTGTTAAATCTAATCAATCCTGAACTAGCTTTGAAATACTGGTTTTTTCGCTCTCTCCATCCCCCATCAAGTCCCAAAACGACGAATTTATCTATTGGGCATTTACAAATTCGACTAGCTACACCTGATGATTTAATGGATATTGCCCAAATTGTCACGGAAAGCTTTCACTCCCAGGATGGTTTGTGGGGTTGGGCTTTTCCTTTATTTCGTCTGGGTATTTATGAGGATCTCAGACATCGTCTTCGGTTTCCTACACCTCATCATGTTTGTTTGGTTGCTGTGGATACAACCGCTACCAATCAGAAAATTATGGGAACTGTAGAAATGAACGTGAGGCTAATTGATACTTGGCCTAGTTTAAATCAAAGTTTCCCTTATCTATCTAATTTAGCAGTTGCTCCCAGTTACCGGAGATTGGGTGTGGCTTCTAGTTTACTGATTTATTGTGAACAAATCTCCCAAAGATGGGGTTTTCAAGAGTTATATCTTCATGTTTTGGAAAATAATCATCAAGCTCGCCAACTGTATTGTAAGTTGGCATATCGGGTCTATAATGTCGAATCTCCTTGGAATACTCTGGTGCTAAATCGTTCACGACAAATTTTACTACATAAAGATATATAACATTGCTAATGGCTGTCAACTTAACATTACAATTGAGGTTACAAAACGTATCTACATGGCTGGTGTTGATATAAGTGATATTCCTGAACTCTTATGAGCCTCAGATGTAAGAAATTTTTTCTTGTTTATCTCTTGGTAATTCCTGATGAGACTAGAAAAGCATTGTACAGAGAGACAATAGACAACTAATTGAGAGGATGGATACAAATAAGCAATCAGGGCTGAAGGAGTTAAATCCGAGGCTGGAGAAAGTTCCATGATTTATTTATCTTCTTACCAATCTGTCTATTGCTATAACCATAAGTTATACATTATTACTGAGTATAATGTATAATTAATAGATATCACTATTATCCAGTGTTTGTTTTGTTATGAAGTGATACTTTCTTATTAATCTTTACAGAAATTTTAGATTAAACAGGATCTTAATTAAAGATCAGTCTACCTTTGAAGCCATAAAATAGGATAATTAAAATAACTGAACAATGCGTGTTTATTACTAAAATAAATTATACTGTTCAGAGTAATATTGATAAGTAAGGAAGATAAACTATTGTCCATTTAACAACAATTCATGTTTTCCGATACATCGCTATAAAAAAAATCGTGAACAGCTTAAAACAATATGGATAGCGAAAAGCGTAGACGCTATCAAACCGCTATGGTGTCAAATTATTACGCCGAATATAGTGTAGTTAACCCAATTATCATGCCTGATGGAAATGAGCAGTTGCAAAGCTCTGAAATCCTTAAACTGATTAACAGCGGCAAGGTTCTCATGGTGAATAGTCGCAAAAGGAATGGGTTAATACTCTTTAAAGAATACCATGCAGAATTTGCTGGTCCCGGAGCAGCAATTGGTGGAGATTATGATAGTGATTGCCAAGGCGTTTTACCCATAGGCAATATATCTTTGCTGACTTCTGAATGCCATGAGGAACGCCAAAAAGCCTATTTAATTAGGCGGCAATGGATTCGCTTAATTAAACAAATTACGGAGTTTCCAGTTGCTCAACAACGGATACAAAAAATCTTGGATCAGTTTGAGGTGTTTTTTCCTGCGGAAATAGTAGCCGATATACCAGATACGGCGTTTGCTAAACTCGTAGGTGTATTACCACAAACTGTGACAATAGTGCGTCGTCTAGGTATTGATATAGATAATTAATCAGTAGATGTTAATTCATGCCTATGGATTTAAAGCTGCTTGGATTCGTTCTATAGTACGAGTGTTTTCAGCAGGTGTACCTATGGTAATTCTTAAGCTACTGGGCAAATGTCTAATCAAAGTCCCTTGAATTCTCAGTTTCTGAGTTAGATTGGTGAGAATCATATCTGCTGAGTCAGATTGATTGTTTTTAACACGAACATAAATAAAATTAGTTGCGCTGGGTGCAATATGTAAGATAAATTGCTGTGATAAAGCGGCGATTAGTCTGGTTCTTTCTGTCAGGGTTTGGGGAATTGACTCTAGTAAAAGATGGCGATTTTCTAAGGCAGTGATGGCCGCAGCGATGGAAAAGCTAGGTAGATTGTAGGGAAGACGGACTTTTTCTAAAATGGCGATCGCTTCTGGATGGCCAATACAGTAGCCAACACGCATGGCAGCAAGACGGAAGGCTTTAGAAAAGGTGCGTAATATTACCCAGTTAGGACGCTGTAATAATTCTTCTGCCAATGTATTTTGGCTAAATTCAAAGTAAGCTTCGTCAATGACTACTAAAATCTCTTCTGGTAAACTTTTTAACCAGCCTATTTCCGCATCTGTTAAACAGTTGGCGGTAGGAGAATTGGGATGAACAACAAAAACAACACGAATAGGAGGATTGTTGGTTTGTCCAAGGGCAGATTGAGCCGCTTCTAAATCTGTTTCAAAGCTATCTTTGTCTCTAGGGACTGTGACTACAGGAATACCCAAGGTTTGGGCTAAAATGCCATACATAGAAAAGGTGGGATTAGCAACTAATATAGATCCTTCTCCCTGGAGACAGGTAGCAATTAATAGGGATCTAATTAATTCATCTGAACCATTACCAACGGAAATATTACTAGCTGTGAAGGTAGAAGTGCTGAGATTAGCAGATTCATTTACATATTGGGCGATCGCATTTTTGAGTATTTCATGACCACCATCAGGATAACGATTAGTTTCTATAACTTGTTCATAAGTCCAAGCTAATTTTTCTTTGATTTGAGGCGGTAAATCGAAGGGACTTTCATTAGTATCTAATCTATCGAATTGGATATTAACTGGTTCAGAACTATCACTGCCAGGATGAGGTTTATAAGCATTTAATTGAGATAAATCGCTACGAATAAATTGAAGACTTGTCATTGGTAATTAACGATTAGGAATGGTGAAAACTGCTATATTGTGGATGATAATTGACAAAAAGAGGAAATTGATTGGCAAATTTCCTGACTCACATTGCCTAAACTATGATCACTATTGAGTTGTATTAATTTTACCCAAGAACGGGAATTAGCGAAAGAGTAACTAGCTTGGATCGGGATGACTTGATCTTGTTGACCATGTAAAATCAAGGTAGGGATGGGACGTTTTAATAAACTTTCTGAATATTGATCAGCATCCGTAACAAAATTATAATTTAATGGTAGTAATTGTTGATAGCCATAATGGTAAATCATTAGATATTTTGTCAATTGCCAGTATTTTAATCCTGTTCCTAATGTTGGCAACCAGTGGGACAAAAAACCAAAAGCTGGGGCTAATAATATTAAACGTTGTATTTGTAAATTTTGTTGAGCGATATGGGCGGCGGTTAAACCTCCTAAACTAGAACCAATGAGGGTAACAGGCTGGGAGTTTACCGGAAGTTCTGTAGTAATTTGTTGAATTTGTCGAGTGATAGTTAAATCAGAAAATCCGCCACTATTTAAGTCGGGAATAGATACTGGTATTTGTAGTTGTGATAAATATTCTTTAATTTCTTGGGCTTTTTTGGAATAGGGACTAGATGCAAATCCGTGAAGATAGATGTAATTCATCAATAGTGAGAAAACCTAATTATATAACAAGTGACAGGTGGCAGTGAACTGTTGACTGTTGACAGTAAACAAACTGTTTTTTCTTATTCCTGACTCCTGTACGGGCGAACAGCCGTTCGCCCCTACTGCTTCTGCTATAACTAAGGTGTTTCTGGAAATGTTTGCACCTTATTATCAGGACTAAGAACAACTCGAATTCTCAAATTTTGTCCAGATGGATTAGTAGAAACAAAAGGTTTACCAAGTTGGGGCAGACCGCTACTATCAATATATTCTCTAGCAGCTTGATTTAAAGGTAAAATCCTCTCAATTGTACCATCAATACCCAAGATTAAACTATATTCTAAAGCTTGGGAAAGACCAGTTGGTGGTTTCCAGCGCTTATTCAGGTATTCTCTAGCTTCTGCAATTTGAGGGGTATCAAATAAAGTTTTGTTATTAACTGGTGTAGATGAAGAGCTTTTAGTTGCTGATCTTAATCTTCTGACTAAATTATCTTTTTTTTCTTGTCCAGATAGTTGAAGTGATCCCGCTTGATCTTGTTGTAATTCGGTGTTAGATATTGCTGACTGAGTATCAGTATTATTGGTAATTAGGTTTTTGGGAATAGTGCTAATAGACTGATTATCTGTATAAATACTAGATGAAGTGTTATTATTATCGCCAGGGAATTTTGTAGAGGCAGAGGTATTAATACTATTTTCTGGTATAATCACGGGGGCATTCTGTATTTTCTGGGTAACACTGCTAGTATCAATTTGTGGTACTATAGGTGGTAGGGAAAATTGTGGAGGAATAGGATAGCTGGGAGGATCAGGGATAATAGGAGCAGCGTTGGCTGGTGTTGTGGGTAAGGCAGAGAGAGTGGGATTGGGAAAAGATAATGATGAAGAGGGGGTAATTAAATTAGCCTGTGGTGGTATTAGTGCGGGTTGAGGCGTAAGTAAATCCAATTTCGATGAAGGTAGTAATTCAGCTTTTGGAACGGGGGGAGTGGTATTTTTAGCAACTTGAGACTTACTTTGCTGAAAATTTGTGGCATATTGCCAGGTAAATGGAGTTAAACCTGCCGCTATGACTAAAATGGCTGCTATAGGGGCCCATCGGGGTAAAGCAGTGGGAACAGCATCATAGGTGGGTGTTGGCAAGGTCAGCATATCAGATGAGTATTCATCTAAAGCCGTTGCTAAATCAAATAATTGCAGTAGGGTCAATTCAATGACTTGTCCAGATGTTTGGTTAGCAAGATAACCGAGATGTAGTTTATGAGTTAAATTACTACTGGGTTCTAAATAAACCTTAGCTGAGGGAAATGGATTTGGGGAAGGTGATATGGTTGGGGTGGGTAAAAAAGATGTAGGAGTATTTTGTGCTTCTGGTTCTGATGGGTTTTGAGAATTATTTGTATCTAATAAATTAATACTAAAATCTTCTGCGGATTGTTGCAGAAGTTGTTGAACATAAGTAGTAACGATATTACATAAGAATTGTAGTTGTTGCTGATCGCCTTGAATCATGATTTTGCGGTCTTCTGATAGTCGGGGATCATCAAATTGGAGACGAAATTGCAGATTTTTAATGATGTTTTTATCTACCCAATTGGATAGGGGTGAGTTTTCCGCCCATATTTCTAATGTGCAAGTGGGGGGAGTATAGCGACGAATGACAGAATTTGATAAAGACATAACAGCAATTGCAAAGAGGATGGGAAATTTTAGATTTTAGATTGTGAATGCAAACCGAAAATCGAAAATTGAAAATTATTTTGTGGAAATATCTATTAGTGCTAACCACAGGCGACGGTGACCACCTGGGGCGCTATAAAAGAGTAAATTTATTAAGAGTTTGAGGGCGAGACGGGTAAGTAAATCTGTTGAGGTTGTTTCTTCCTCTTCCATACGTTCTTGGTAGGTGTTGCAAAAAGCATCTATATAATTTCCTAACAAAGCAGTTTGGTGAGGTTGCTGCTTATTTGCGGTCATTTGTTCTAATAACCCTACAGCCCGACGAATTAATTCTTGGTGTTGTTTGGCAAGATGGCAGATAATTAGAACTAGCGATCGCGCTTCTTCCACATCGAGCTTTTTCCTTCCTCCTTGGCCTTTACGTAAGGGGTTTGATTGCCGCAATCGCCATAGGGCTACCCGATCTGGTATTTTAGACTCTAATTTTAGACTTACTGCTGCTGATAACATAGCCTCTGAACCAATACCAGTTAGGGTTTCGAGAGCTAATAGCACCAAATCTAATTGAGTTTTGATATTTTCCCATTGAATAGTATTGGCATCTGGGAGTGAGCTTAAATCCTCCCAAGGAGATTTTGTTATAGCTGGATTAGCGATTGATTGCATAGCTTATACCATAAATGATGAAGCTCACAGGAGCAGAGGAGGCAGGGGAGAAAAAAGAAATCAATTTTACCTCTTGCCTCTTGCCTTTAAATATGAGCAATAGTGACTCCACTGCCGCCATCGGCTTGTTCTGCTGGTTCGTAGTGGGTAACTCTGGGATGTTGTTTCAAAAAGGCATGAACACCTTGCTTTAGTTTACCAGTACCGTGTCCATGAATAATCCATACTGGCCCAGTAGCTTCAGAAATAGCTTTGTCTAAGATATATTCGGCATCAGCTACTCGTTTTCCGCGCAAATCTACAGTATTTTTCGAGGTGCGAATAGCTGGGGCTGGTGGGGGTGTAGGGACGGGGTTTTCGCGTCCGGCTGGGGCTGGTTTGGATTTAATGTTTGGTTCTGGTTTTTGTCCATCCAGTGATTCTATATCTTGGAGTGGGATGGACATTTTCATGATGCCAAAACGGACGGTAAGATTACCATCAGCATCGGCAATTGTGATCACTTCGGCTGTTTGTCCTAGTTTGGGTATCCGCACGCGATCGCCTATTTTGGGCATAAACCCAGGTTTGGGCTTGGGTGGCGGTGCTGGCTGATATTTTTCGGCAATTTGATTGATGGCGGTGGTAGCTTTTTGGGCATCTTGGGCATTAGGTGTGCCTTTTTGCAAACTACGAATGACTTGGGCAATTTCGCCTTTGGCTTGGCTAATTGCTTGTTGAACGGCTATTTCTTGGGAAAGACGTAAATCTTTTTCTCTAGTTTCTAAGGCGGTGGCTTTGGCGGAAACTTCTTTATATAAACGTTCGGCTTGTCGGAGTAAATTTTGAGCTTGGGCGGCTTTGGTTTCCTGGTTGCGGCGTTGGGCTTCTAAGCCAGCAATGACTTGATTTACTTCGTCTGTGGCTTCTCCCACTTGGGTTTTTGCTTCTGCCACTACTTCTGGTTTTAAACCTAAACGCAAGGCAATACTCAAGGCGTTAGAGCGGCCTGGAATCCCCCATAATAGACGGTAAGTAGGGGAAAGAGTTGTTTCGTCAAATTCTACGGAAGCATTTTCAAAACGGATATCTTCATATTTTAAAGCTTTGAGTTCGCCAAAGTGGGTACTAGCCATAGTTAGCTGACTATGATCGGCGAGATATTTGAGTAGGGCGATCGCCAATGCACTTCCCTCCGCCGGATCTGTCCCCGCCCCTACTTCATCTAGTAAAACGAGGGATTGTTGACGGTTGACGGTTGACTGTGCTTCCCCTGCCTCCCCTGCCTCCCCTGCTTCTCTGCTCCCCTGCTCCTCTGCCCCCTGATCAATGGCTTCTAAAATCCGACTAATACGGCGAATATGCCCAGAAAAGGTAGATAAACTTTGTTGTAGGGATTGTTCATCGCCAATATCAGCTAAAATCTGAGAAAACCAAGGCATTTCTACAGGTTCGCGGGCGGGAACAAATAAGCCGACTTTGGCCATTAAAGCAGCTAATCCCAAGGTTTTTAAAGTGACGGTTTTTCCGCCTGTGTTGGGACCAGTAATTGTGACTACCCGAATCTGGGGGCTGATCAATAAATCTACTGGAACGACGGGATTTCCTTGTTCGTGCTGCTGTTGCCAAACTAACAAGGGATGACGCAGATTTCGCAAGGTAGTAATTTCATTGTCTTCCAGATTAATAAAACGGGGTGGGTTAGCACCGATCCAGAGACTATAACGGGCTTTAGCTACTGCTAAATCTAAGGTGGTGACAATGACTAATAATCTTTCTAAATCTGGTGTTACTGCGGTGACTTGTTCAGTTAATTGACGGCGAATGGCTTCGGCTTCGGTTTGTTCCTTTCTGATAACTTGACGCAGTTGATTACCCATTGGCACGATGCTGTTAGGCTCGATATACAGGGTTGCGCCACTGGTGGAGGTGTCGTGAACAATACCGGGAATTGCATCCTTTTGAGGGGCTTTAACAGGGATAACGTAGCGATCGCCTCTTTGGGTGATTAACTGTTCTTGAACTGCTCCCGATTTAACTTGGATGATATTTTGTAGTTTTTGAGTGATTTGGCTGCGAATACGCCGCAATTCTACCCGAATTTCCCCCATTTTTTGACTAGCACGATCAGTAACTTGACCGCGTTCATCAATACAACGGTGGATTTCCTGTTCTAATTCGGGGTAAGTCCGCAGTTGAGAGACTAAATCAGCTAAAACTGGGACATTTTCTTGATTATCAATGACACGGCGTAAATTTCTTGTACCTGCTAGGGTAGTAGCGATCGCTAACAGTTCTTCCCCAGACAAAATACCCTGAAGTGCTGCCCTTTCTATGGAGTCTCCAATATCTTGAATTCCTTCAAAGGATAATCCTGGATGTAAACGACTTTCCAGTTCGTAAACTTCTTTGGTTTGCGCTAATAACTCAACACTTGCCTCCTGATTTTCAGGAATGGGCAGGTTACGCGCAACTATCGCCCCTAACTTAGTTGCCGCAAAGGTGGAAAGGTGCTGGCACAGACGGGGCCACTCTAGTAGTTCTAAGGTTTCAGATTGAATCAAGGTTTCAATAACTAATCTGAAATTATGGTAACAATTTTAGTGACTGGTAAACTACATTTTCAGGGAAGAGGTAGGGAGCAGGGGAGCAGGGGAGGCAGGGGAGGCAGGGGAGGCAGGGGAAGCAGGGGAGCAGGGGAGGCAGGGGAGGCAGGGGAGCAGGGTAGCAGGGGAGGCAGGGTAGCAGAGAGCAGGAAGTGATAGTCAACCGTCAACCGTCAACCGTCAACCGTCAACAAATTACTAAACAGCACCACTATTTTTGTTAAACAAAATGGTTACAGTTTTCACAATTAACTTTAAATCGTAAATTAAGCTCCAGTTTTGTTGATATTTTAAGTCTAAGCGAATGACATCTTCAAAGCTGCGGACTTTAGAGCGGCCATTTACTTGCCATTCCCCAGTCATACCGGGCTTAACGTCTAAACGTTGCCATTCTGGTACTTCATAACGTTCTACTTCATCGGGTGTAGGTGGTCGAGTACCAACTAAACTCATTTCACCTTTGAGAACGTTCCAAAATTGAGGTAATTCATCTAGACTGGTACGACGGAGGAAGTTACCTACTTTAGTGATTCTGGGATCATTGTCATTTTTAAAGAAAGCACCTTGAGCTTGATTTTTAATTTGGGATTTTTTGGCTTCTGCATCTACACACATAGACCGAAATTTCCAAATTGAAAACCGCTTACCCATCCAACCACAGCGAGTTTGTTTAAAGAAAATCGGACCAGGATCATTAATTTGAATGGCGATCGCTATAGGCAAAAACAAAATAGATGTAATAACTAAACCAACTAATGAACCAATAATATCAATTACTCGTTTCATCCAAGATGCCACAGAGGGATGAGTTTCGGGTAGAGGATCTACTTTACGAGCATTATTTTTTCCTGTATCTGTAGGATTATCTGTGGTTAAGGAGGGTATCTCTTGACGAGACTCAATGGGAAACACCTGATCTAGTCCAGTCAGATTTAAAACTGCCATGACTTGAGGTGTAACATTGAGTAGTGTGACTTTAATTCCCTTATCTTGGGAATTTTTAAAGTTGCTGACCAGCGACCCTAAACCACTACTATCCATAAAGGTAGTATTTTGAAAATCAATGAAAATTTGTTTTGGTGGTGAATCAGCTTGGATTAAGTTTTGGCAAGTTTGCTTAAAACTGATGGCCTCTATCACTGTCAATCTAACTGGTGCTTGCAGGGTTGCAGCATCTTCTAGGTAAGTCACTGAAAAGTCTGTGGGTACTGGTTGGCTACTCATGAGGCTTTGCACTTTAGTTGCCATCTATATAATCTAATCTGCTAAATGTTGTTTTGTCTTCAAAAAACAATTAACCTTATTTTTAATCTGTATGATGAAGCACAAGTTGGGAGATTTTTTCATATTAGCGGGCATATCACCAAGAAAGCTTCACAATAGAAGAATCTCACAGAAATTTTACTGTTGTGAATAGGTGAATCAACTTGTTACTGCTAATAATCATATGATTGCTAAAAATCAAGGTAACTCTACTGCACGTCTGATAGAAGTTTTTAGTGCTATTCAAGGCGAAGGTCTTAATGTCGGGACACGTCAGATTTTTATTCGCTTTGCGTTTTGCGATTTGCGCTGTTGGTTTTGCGATAGTGCTAATACATGGAATTCTCCTTCTACTTGTAGAATTGAGCGTTATCCTGGATTACGAGACTTTGAAGTACATTCAAATCCCGTACCATTACCGATGCTACTAGAATGGATCGCTAGACAAAATCTCTCCTCTATCCACGATAGCATTAGCGTAACTGGTGGAGAGCCACTACTTCATGCTCAGTTTTTGGCGGAGTTTTTACCAGCAGTGCGATCGCTCACGAATTTACCCATTTATCTAGAAACTGGTGGACATCGCCCAGAACAGTTAGAAATCATTCTCCCATATCTTGACTCTGTAGGTATGGATTTAAAACTACCTAGTGTAAGTGGTGAAACTCATTGGACAGAACATACCAAATTCCTGCAACTATGCTCTAACACTAAGTTAGAGGTATTTGTCAAAATTATTGTTTCCCAAAGTACAGTTCCAGAGGAGTTGGAACAAGCAGCTTTATTAATTGCCCAAATCAATGATCAAATTCCTGTATTTTTACAACCTGTTACCCCGTTAACACCTGCTCAACAATTTAGTTCTGTGGCTATGGTAGCACCAACTCCAGAGCAGGTTTTAGCATGGCAAGTTCTCATGAAACGGTTTGTTAAATACGTACGTGTGATTCCCCAAACCCATAAAATGTTAAACCAAATGTAGCTAGGAAAAAGTTTTGATGAAGAAAAATCAGATTTATAAAGTTTTATAGTAGGTTGACTGTTGACAGATAATAGAAAATTGGTATGACTTAGGAATTACCAATTTATAGCTATAGCCAGGATAATTAGGACATTATGAATCCTGGAAACATATATATAACAAGGCTTTTCCTCCTGCCTCCTGCCCTGTGCCTCCTACATCCTGCTATATTTGATCAAATTAGAAATCTAAAATATCTAAAGATGCTTCTATTTCTAATTCTACAATTCTCCCTTGTGAGTCTTTATATTCTACTAATTTTCCTTGTTGCCAATATAATTGAGCGGCTTGATGAAAATCCTCAACCGCTCTTTGTTTATCTGCTATTTCTAACCGAGCATTGCCACGATTATAATAAGCATCAACATAGTGAGAATTTCCTTGAATTACCTGAGTATAGTCGGCAATTGCTTCTGCATATTTTCCTAAATCATAGTAGGCATTACCTCGACAGTAATAAACATCTAGATCATCAGAATTAATTTGTAATGCCTGACTATAATCAGCAATTGCTCCTACAGTATCTCCTAATTTAACTCGATAATCACCGCGATTTTTATAACCTAGAGCATCATCAGGGACAATTTTAATTAATTCCTTTAATTGTTGTTGATAATCTAATAAATAATTAACCATTGGTTGATTATTGTCGTTGGTAAGATACTCAGGATTAATCTGAATTGCCTGATGATAATCTTCTATTGCCCCTTGATGATCCCCAAGATGGGAACGCACATCACCACGATTTTTATAATAAATACCAATATCAGGATTAATTCTAATTGCTTGATTATAATCTTCTAGGGCTATTTGATTATCACCTGTTTGATAATATGCTAAACCTCTTTGGTGGTAAGCATTACCATAGTTAATATTAATGTTTATCGCTTGATTATAATTAGTAATTGCTTTATGATAATCACCTAATTGATAATTAACTAAACCTAACTTATAATATGTTTCAGCATGATTATAATTAAGTTGTAAAGCCTGATTATAACTATTCATTGCAGCTATATAATCTTTCTTTAAAAAATATTCATCACCTAAATTTAAATAAAAAATAGTTAAATCGGCAGGAGGAGATTGGCGTTTGATTACGTGATTAGGTAATAACTTTGGTGTAGGAATATTTGAGGTAATTTGAGATTGTTGTAAATAGGGAAATAAACCACCACCATATAATAATTGATTAATACCAAAGGATATTTTCCCGGTTTTGAGTTTAATCATTGAAGTAGGAAGAAACCCAGCTAAAAAAAGATGATATCCAGATTGAGCTTCATTGACTTCTTCTTGAATTAAAATACAAACAATTACGGCATTTTTTGCTACTTCCTCTGCACTAACTGACCATCTAGTTTGATCAATGCTACCGTGACGAGATTTAACTTCTACACCTATTAAAGAATTAGTGGTGAGAGTAAAATCACTTTTACCATCACCACCAAAACGTTTTTCATAATCAACTTCAGTAATAAAATTACCTAATCGTTCTTTAACGACTTCTTCACCTAATTTACCTTTAAGATTATTAATAAATACATCACGGACTGGGGAAGTGCGTTTATATTTTTCTGCCATTAACCAGCAAAATTGCCGTAATGTTTTTAATCTGTCACCAGAAATAATAGTTAATTCACTATGTTGACCTTCTGTTTCACAGTGCAGTAGAGAACCAGATTTTAATCTTTGAAGAAAGTCAGACTGTAGCGATCGCAGAAGAGTAATCCAGTCCATTGAATAATATTGCTGCGGTCTTTAAATAAACGTGGAATTAGAAATAAATTTCTGACTACAAGCTGGAAACATAAAATCGTAGTGAGAATTTTAGTCCTCAAAATCGGGAATAAATTCCTCACTACAAACTTGACTCTAAAATTTCAGAGAATGATTATTGAGGATTTTTGTTTTCCTCTTTAAACTGACGTAATTTTTTGATCAGTTTTTGATTAGAATCTGTAGAAAGATTAGATATCTTATCACTTTGTGTGATTACAGGTGCAGGAGTCAAACTGTTTGCGGATGGAGTTGGAGTTTCTGGGATATCTTTAGAAGTAGGAATTGGTGATTGTTGAACTTGGGGTGTAAATACTTTTTCTCCAGGTACTTTGTCTGAAGTTTGGATATTAGAACTTACTCCATCAGAATTGTCACTATTTTGGAACTTTATTTGGAAAGCATAAGAACTTGTAGCATTCTTATCTGCTTGAGGTGGATTGGTGCTGAAAAATTCCCGCACTTTGGATTGTAATTTAACAGATGTAGTTTCTTCTTGGAATTTAATATCTAAAATCTTACCATCTGAATCTACAACTAATCTACCTAAAACAGTTCCTGCCATTTCTGGTGCTTTTGTGGAGATGACTTCCCGAATTACGCCTTTTTCTTGAATGTTTGGATATGCTTGGCGAATGTTTTCTCTAAGATTGTTGTATCCCTTGAGTCCAGCTAGTAATTGATGGGTTTTTTTGCCTGTTAATTCAGACTGATTTGTATTAGTTTCTGCTATTTGTGGAGCTACAGCTAATTTTTCGCCATTGTTAGGAATTTGGACAACATTATTTTCTGGTGGGATGGTTCGTGGTGGTGAAACGCCCACTGATGTTGTGCTACCAATATCAATAGCTTCAGGGGAGGGATTTTTCAATGGTTCTGCCGATATTTCGTTATTGCCTGGAATTTGTGGCAGTCTATTAATTCCTAGTGATTGGGTTTCTCGAATTTGTTGGTCTATATTATCCACAAAAGGAGAATTTGACGGCGTATATCTGCTGCTGGCCGTGAATCTCGGCATTTCTGCTGGTGGGTTTTGATTAATCAATCTTTGGATTGATTGTCTGGTGGGTAGGGAGGAAAGGTTATAGTTGTTCGGTGATGTGGGAATAACTGGTAATGCTGGCTGACTATAGATGTCTGGTTGTACCGGGGGATAGCTGGTTGATGGCATCCCTAAGTTACCTAAATTAACCCCTGGTAATGGCTGTTGTAGAGGTAGTTGGGGTTGTTGTAAAGCCACCTGGTTTGTGGTGGGTGGTTGGGGTAGTCGGCTTTGGTCAGCGGGGGTTAATTCCATCAGTCCAACGGCTTTTGGCGATTCAGCTTTGGAAGATTGGGCGGAGTTAACTGGCATTAATGGGACAATCAAGGCAATAGCACCATGAATACCTAGAGAGGCGATCGCCGCTACTCCTGTGGGTTGGCTCAGGATTTCCGGTATATTTTTTAGCAGAGATACGTAAGACATAATGTGATAATTGACTCAGATAAGTGAAAGTTGAATAGAAATTTTTTGCACCAAGGAATATTTTAGGAATGCTTTGAAGAATAAAGTCTGAAGTTAATATTCTACAGCATTATCTACTTGGAAAAGGTAAATAATGAGGCTTCAGCCAAAATGGAGTAGATCCTAAAATTTGTATCTTCTAAATTATTTTTTATCTTTATTACTGTTTTGTTTCTTCTGAGATTTATCTTTATCTCATACATAATAACTTCCTAAGCGGATAAGTTCAACAGGAGAATTCAGAATATTTTACAGCAGGAGGAGGGGAGCGGAGGAGCAGAGGAGCAGGGGAGCAGGGAAGGATATTGATCTTTGTATTGCCTATTGCCTATTGCCTGTTCCCTGTTCCCTAAAGATGTCGAATAACTTCTGCAACAGACCAGGCTTGGGCGATCGCTCCTCTGGGTGTATGGGGAGCATCACCATCAAAAATTTCGGAAATTGAACCCAAACAACCACTACAGAGAAAGTGTTCTAGCAATGGTCGCCAGTCAAAGGGTAATGGTTGTTCTGGATAGAAACGTTGCCAAGCGCGGACATAGGGGCCAATGAGCCAAGCCCAAACTGTACCTTGATGATAGGCGCGATCGCGTTTTTCGGGACTGCCTTGATATTTCCCAATATATTGGGGATCTTTGGGATCAAGGGTACGTAAGCCATAGGGTGTCAATAGTCTATTAGTAGCCAAGTTGACAATTTGTTGTCCTTGGGACACAGAAAAAGGACAATGATGGAGTGATAGAGCTAGTATTGCATTAGGTCGAATTTGGGAATTGCGGCGATCATCTGGTTCAATGGTGTCATATAAATAACCTAGCTGGGGATGCCAAAATTTTTGTAATGAGGTTTTTACTTGTTGCGCTTGTGTTGCATAACGTTCTGCTTGTTTACATAAACGTACAGTGTTACCCACATCTGATTGACTCAATTTGTTAGCCCATTTGCTTAACCAACATAATGCTGAATACCATAAAGCATTAATTTCTACAGGTTTTCCCCGACGAGGTGTGACAGGTAAGCCATCCACAACCGCATCCATCCAAGTCAAGGCCACACCATGAGTATCCCAACTCACTAGCCCATCTGTCGCATCAACTTGGATATTGTAGCGAGTACCAGTGACAAAAGCCTTATGAATTTGTTGGATAATCGGAAATTCTGCGGCTAAAAATTGCCAATCTTGGGTTGCTTCTACATAAAGTCCTAAAGTTTCAATCCACCAAAGTGTAGCATCAATACTATTATAAAAAGGTTCACCATCAATATCAGGAAAAGCATTAGGAATTAGTCCATGACGGCAATAAAGTCCAAAGGTTTTTAATAGTCCTTTTGCTAGATCAAAACGCTGGGGAACAAGTGCTAAACCAGGTAAAGCAATTAAGGTATCTCGACCCCAATCATTAAACCAGTGATAACCAGCAATAATGGTCGGGCCAGCAATGGAAGCACGGTAAACAATAAACTGATCACCTGCTTTAAGAAGTTGCTTTTTGATAGGTGAAAGATTAACAGATGATTTTCCTATCTTTTGACTCTGGTTAAAAATATGGTTTAGTCGTGTTTCTTCTGCTGCTAATGCTTCGGCAAAGCTGAGGGATGAAAGTATAGTTTCTGAAGCGTTGAATAAACCTACTTTTGCCTCTAAGGTAACAGTATCATCTGGTTGGAGATGAACTGTTAAATATCCAGGACTATAAAGGTCTTCTCGATCTCCTAATCCTCGTTTTGTTTCTTCTGGTAAACCATAATTCCAGTACCAAACTCCATCTGGTTGATATTCTCCTTTTGTCCACCGCAGATGCCAAGCTGTACCAAATTGATCCCCTTTAATTGCTTGAAGACAAAGTTGTTGTTTTCCTAATAATTGGGAAAAATATAATTGTTGACAGTGGGTTTGTTGGCGATGAAAATCCCGATCTGCAATTAATAATCGCAGTTTTAAAACGGCTGCTTCTTGCCCCTCATAACGATAATCAATTAATACCTTTTGTTCTAAGTATGGAGATGTCGCCAGTTGTGTTTCCAACCATCCATAGGGCATGATTAACTGTCTGGTTAGTTGCCAATTTTCGCCCTTCCAAGTCCATGTAGGAATAGGCTGAAGTTCAAAACCAGATAGGAATTGATAACCTTGGGGATCAACTTTACCACTACTCCAGATATTTGTGCCTAGAGCAATAGCTGTACCATTAATTTCTAAGCTTGCTTCTAAATGAGAAAGCAAGAGTTTTCTTTCAGATGGTGGGTTTGTGGCCGCAAACAGCCAGCCATGATAAGTGCGGGTACGAACATCAGCAACAGTACCACTGGCAAAACTACCCAGGCCATTAGTCAGCAACCATTCTGATAAATTCACGTCCCCTAATTCCTAAAACTAAAATATTAATAACTTAATACTGTACTGAATGATTTACAGATTATACCAGATGTCTCTCAAGTTTAGATTTTCGATTCCCTCTACCCTAATGTGTAGAAGCTTGAAAATTTTGGATTTGGGATTTATTGATGCTGTACTCATCAAGAAAGATTATATAATAGAAATGGTGTGCATAGGAAAATTAGGTTAATGACAATTATCTATGGAACAGAAGAATGGCTGCGGGTTGGTCAACAAGCTCCCGATTTTACAGCAACGGCGGTAGTAGATCAGGAGTTTAAATCTATTAAATTGTCTGATTATCGTGGTAAATATGTGGTGCTGTTTTTTTACCCTTTAGATTTTACCTTTGTTTGTCCCACGGAAGTGACCGCATTTAGCGATCGCTATGAAGAATTCAAAAATCTCAATACCGAAGTTTTTGGTATTTCTGTGGATAGTGTCTTTTCTCATCTGGCCTGGATTCAAACAGATCGTAAATCTGGTGGAGTTGGTGACTTAAATTATCCCCTAATTTCCGATATCACAAAAAAAATTAGTGCAGATTATAATGTCTTAGATATCTTTGCCGGTATTGCTTTACGTGGTTTATTTATTATTGATAAAGACGGCATTCTTCAACACGCTACCATTAACAATCTTGGCTTTGGTCGTAGTGTAGATGAAACCCTCCGTACATTACAAGCAATTCAATATGTTCAGTCTCACACTGATGAAGTTTGTCCTGTGGACTGGCAACCTGGAGACAAAACTCTGAATCCTGATCCTGTGAAATCAAAAATTTATTTTTCTGCTCTGGAATAATTTAATTTTCAATCTCTAACTGGATCATCAATTCATCAGATACAGTTCTGAATGTCTTTATTACTTTTTGTTTTTTATATTCCTTGATTGAATAAAGTTTTATGCTGACATCCACTGATTTTACTGGCTTATTTAATGAGAGATTTTTCCATAATTTTTTACCCATTCCTGCCTTAGATCATTTACGCTTAGGTATAGGCACGCCAGATTTTAAATTATCTGATATTACTAATAATAGGGTAGTTAAATTATCTGATTATCGAGGGAAACAACCTGTATTACTTGCTTTTACGAGGATTTTTACCGAAAAGCAATATTGTCCATTTTGTTACCCCCATATTAAAGCTTTAAATGAGAACTATGAACAGTTTAAAAATCAGGGAATTGAAGTTTTATTAATTACTAGCACTGACAAAAAGCAAAGTCAAATAGTGGTTCAAGATTTGGGTTTAAAAATGCCATTGTTAACGGATTCTAGCTGTCATACATTTCGTAATTATAAAACTGGACAAGCACTAGGAGCGCCTTTACCAGCACAATTTGTATTAGATCAAGATGGAAAATTACTGTACAGACATTTGTTTTCGTTTTTTGCCCATAATGCCAAACTAGGGACACTTCTAGAACAGTTTAATGTAGCAAAAGCTCTATAATCATCCAATAAGCTAACAGCTAGATTGTATCTTGCCATATTAACGGAAATTACCCTGAGAGGATGTTTGAAAAGTTTTAGGTTGTGATTTTAGGCACTTACAGGTATCCCCTAATTACCCTTAGCAAGGAGGGAACTAGAGTCAAAGTCTTTTTCAGGAGGATTTAGGGGGATCTAAAAATATTTGATACACCATGAGAGACTTTTCAAACACCCTCTGAAACTTTCTTCGTTTTTGACTTGCTGTTGTCCATTTAAAAAGCACAATAGCTTATGACAGACCTTTAAAAAACCTCTAATACTACCTCTTAATCACAAGATACCTAACTTCTCTAAAGTTGACTATGTGCATCTTCATACAGAAGTAGTATGAGGTAGTAGGTATTAGGTTAGATATTTTTAGCTATTTTCGGAATATAACTGGAGTTACGCAAAACCTACTTCAAATACCGTCATTGCGACCTAAGGAAACAATCTCAAACCCCTACATTTCGTTAAAATGCGTAAGTCCTATATAAGTACCTAAACAAAATTAATTAGACATTTGGGAAAAAAGAGAAATATCTGTATCCTCATATTTTGCACCTTTTCTCAAAATTAAATTTATTTTCTACCACTACTTATTAGGAGCATTTATCGGATTTTTGGCATTGCTGATTTGATGTATGAAAATGATTTTTGATGATATTCAAACCTTATAGAGACGTTATGCCGAAACGTCTTTATATAAAAATTGATACTTAATTTCACCAACGCCAAATTTTGCTATTATTAATTGAATTCTGCTTATTTTTTTAGTCTAAAATATAAGACCTCCAATATAATCGGCGATAATGATATCAGAAATACTTGATCTAGAAACAGTATTAAAAGCTTCCTATGCAATTGCTAGTGAAATTATCTTAGATCAACTCCTGGAAAAAATCATAACTATTTTAATTGAGAATGCAGGAGCGCGAACAGGATACTTACTTTTGCCAAGCGAAGAGGAATGGAAAATTGCAGCAATTGGAACAATTAATAATGATAAAGTTGAATTAATTTCAGCAGATAGCATTACTATCTTACCAAATTTTATCATTAATTATGTCCTTCGTACCCACGAAAGTATTGTTATTAGCAATGCTATTCAAGAAGATAAATTCAAATCAGAAGTCTGGATCAGAAAAAATCAGTCAAAATCAATTCTTTGCACGCCCTTATTAAATCAACAGAAATTAATAGGAATGGTGCTTTTAGAAAATAACTTAACCACCAGAGCATTTACGCCAGAACGGATTAAAATTATCAATCTTCTTGCCACTCAGGCAGCTATTTCTATTAACAATTCTCAATTATTCAAAGAGCAGGAAGAATTAAATAAATCCTTAAAAATAGCAGCAGAAGAAGTCCGTCAAATCAATGCAGAACTGGAAGAACGCCTAATTCAAAGTACAGCCAAATTAGATTCTGCTAACAAGGCTTTAGAGTCCTTTTCTTATGCCGTTTCCCATGACTTGCGAGCGCCCTTAAGAGCTATTGATGGCTTTTCTAGAATGACTGACAGGGGGACAAGAAGGAGAAAAAGCTTATGTAGTAAGAGATACAGAATGTGGGAGCAAAAAAAGATAAGTAATAAATAGTAAATATGAACTAACAGAGTAAAATGATAAGTGAAATATACCAGAAAGTGTTAGAA
>JBJTUF010000261.1:0-8748 GCA_046080565.1 Cuspidothrix sp.
GATTTTATAGATAATTGTCGGGAATTAGTTAGAGAATTATTGAGATTATCTCCTAATAAGCGGAAGTATTATCAACGCGGTGAGAGAGCTATGAGGCTTATTCTGTCTGCATTTTAACTATTTTTGTCATCCCGTCAGGTACGGGTGGCATTAATAATATCAACTATATAGCGTTTTAATTCCTCAGTAATTCTGATTTGTTTAACCTGTTTTTTTAAGGTCATGATATCTTGAAAATTAACGCAAGGTTGAATAGTATCAATGGGATGTTTTTGAATTTGTTCAGAAAGGAGTTTAACTTCTTCTTCTGGTGAAATATAGCCTAAACTAAATTGGAGTGCAAACCTATCCATCTGGGCTTCGGGTAAGGGATATGTACCACGGGATTCTACGGGGTTTTGGGTAGCAATAACAAAAAATGGATCTGTAAGTTTGCGGAGATTGCCATCCACACTAACTTGAGACTCGGCCATTGCTTCTAATAGTGCAGATTGTGTACGAGGTGAAGCGCGGTTAATTTCGTCTGCTAGGACTATATTGGCAAAAATCGGCCCTTCATGAAAGTGAAATGTGCGTTCATTGGGGTCTAACATAGAAACGCCCAAAATATCTGATGGTAAAAGGTCAGGTGTAAATTGAATACGTTTAAAATTAATATCTACAGAATATGCTAAGGCTTTAGCTAAGGTGGTTTTACCTGTGCCTGGATAGTCTTCTAAGAGGACGTGGCCACCACTAGCAAAAGCAGACAACAATTTTCTGATGGCTACAGATTGACCTTTGATGACTTTTTGAATGTTGTGACAAATTTTTTGATAAATTTCTTGACCCGATAAATCTTGAGTGTTGGGGATATTATTCATGTTGATTTTTTTTAGTTGTCAATAAGCTGCTCACATTTTATACAAAGAAAAACTGATGCTATATAATCATACAGTCTAATTACATAGACAAAAATCATTGATTGGGTTGCTTTTAAGTATTATAGTTGACAGCTTGGTTGTTTATTTGTGAATCTCAAAAATCCAGTCTACCATCTATTTTGTAAAATCGTACGTGGTTTTATGTAATATGATTAACATTTATCGCTAGACAAAAATAAGTATTTATAATTAAGTATCAATTAAATTCAAACAATTTATACAATTATTAAATGATAATCAAGTAAAGTATTTAGAGAATTTACAAGATTAAAATAGGACTTATGCACAAGTAACGGAAGAATGAACCACGAAAGGAAGGAAAGAGAGTTTGAGAGATATTTTGCTTAAGTGCTGTAAAAATTACTCACGCCTATCTAACAACTCCATACTAACTAATGGATTATACTCCTCCCAAAATCTGCTATAAAGTCAGATTTTATACCAGACTTTTTTACTAAAAATCCCGAATTCTGCAAGAAATCGGGAAAATTAAGTGTTAATTGTACTATGCTTACTAAGCAGATGTACGAGTTGCTTCTAGTAAACGAGAAAAGTAGAACTTTGTCCGCGTCATAGCTTGTCTTTGGACTCCAAAGCCATTTTTTTCTAGGATTTTAATGATGTCTCTTTCACGATGTAAATAAGCGCGTGTGGCTTTACTTGGTCCGGGAAAGAAACTACCGATTTTTTTGAGGATAGTGAGAAAACAGGTTTTAGGGGCAAAGCTAAGAATAATTCTTGATTGGGCTAAAGAACACAGATGAGAAATCATTTCATCGGCTTTGTCTTGGGGGTAATGAATGAGAACATCTAAACAGATAACGGTGTCATAATTACCCGTCAAAGATTCTAAATCTTGAACTGCAAAGTTGGGATTAACTGTATTAGAGAAAACCTTGACTGCGCGGTCTTGGGCTTCTGATACCATTTTGGCGGAAATGTCACTGGCGTAGACTTTAGCGCCATCTATCGCTAGGGGAATACTTAAGCTACCCACACCACAGCCAGCATCACAAATTGATAATGATGGTAAATTGTTGTCAGCTTGTAACCAGCCGATGACATTATCTACAGTTTGCTGATGTCCAGTGCGGATATCTAGCTGGACTTTGTTGACTTCACCATCACCATAGATGCGTTGCCATCTATCAAAGCCTGTGGAGTTGAAGTATTCGCGCACTATTGTTTTATCGTCGGCTGCGTTCATGAACTCAATTGTTAACGGTTTACAATTCTTAAAATTATCATTTGTGAGTAGATTATTGCGTGAAATTTTTGCCGTCGGTGTTAAATTCTTAAAAACCGACTAGCTAATTTAATCGCGTCTGCAATGTCTACATCACCATCACCGTCAACGTCAAGAAATTGATTGAGTAAGGGATTACCACCAGATTGTAAAAAACTTAAGAGTAAAGGTACTAAACTTGGTAATAATTGTTGAATCGTATTCACATCTAAGTTAGTCTTTTGGGCGGCATTTTCGGCTACTTGTGCTTGGATCTCTGGGGAAAATAGGCTATCTACGGCTTGGGAGTTGGCGGTGGTTCCGGCGAATTGATTGACTAAATCTTGTACGGCTTGACTTCCATCGGTGGCTTGTTTTGTTTGCAAAGATGATTGTACTTGTTTACCAACTACTGATAAGATTGATTGCATGGTGGAAGAGTTTGCACCAACGCCATTACCTAATTGTTTCACTGTCATGGCAATATTTACCAAGTTATCTAAGCCACCTGGTTGATTGGAATTGTTAATTGCGCCTAGAATTTTATCAAACAGTCCCATTAATTTTTTTCCTGTTGTTTTGAATTTCTCTCATGATTAATACTATAGCAGAATTCAGTAGTTGGCTTGAAGGCTAAGTATTTTTAAATAAGATGTTATGAATTATTTTGCTGAAAATGTATTTCTAATTCATTTAGTTTCATACTAGAAACAAAAGATAATCCTTTTTTGATCGGTTCTGGAAAATAATACTGAGCAGATTCATCTTTATCAATATCTGGTGTATTTATTTATCCAAGGTTGAAGAAAATTAAATAATTATTCAAACTCAAATTGTTGGGCTAGTTTTGTTAAACTGCTTTCTTATTGCACAAAAATACTAGAGAAGGGTCTTGAATTTGCTGATTCTGTTCTGCTTTATTGACTACTGTATACTATATATCTAGGGACTAAATTTTATCATTCATGCCTTTACCTCGCATCGTCATCCTGATTGTTGGTCTGATCGTCATTTTGTCCTTAACGCTATGGCTAATAGATTCTCTTACCCGGCTATACTGGCAGTTATCCTATTCTCCATTGTTAGGTAATTTACTATTATTACTATTAGTTGTACTGATTGGGGGTTTAATTGCGGCTTTTGTTTACTATGTATTAGTGCTGCGAAAAGGTGAAGAACAATCTCGCCAACGACGGAAGCGAGTGACTCCTGCTCAAATTCCTGCTGCTAAATCTGATGCAGCTTCTTCCACTCTGCAAGCAGTGCGGCAACAAGTGGCCCAAATTCAAGATGAGGTGACACGCCAAGCTTTATTGAGTCGGACTAGGGAAATTGAAGCGAATTTAGCTAGGGGGGAAATTCAAGTTGTAGTTTTTGGTACAGGTAGCGCGGGGAAAACTTCCCTGGTGAATGCCATTATGGGGCGAATAGTAGGTGAAGTCAACGCACCGATGGGAACAACCCAAGCGGGAGAAACCTATTGTTTACGGTTGAAGGGGTTGGAACGGAAGATATTAATTACTGATACTCCGGGGATTTTAGAACCAGGGGTGGCGGGTACGGAACGGGAACAACTGGCCAGGGCTTTAGCAACGGAAGCGGATTTACTGTTATTTGTGGTGGATAATGATTTGCGGCGTTCTGAATATGAACCGTTGCGGGGTTTGGCGGAAATTGGTAAGCGATCGCTATTAATTCTGAATAAAACAGATTTATATACAGAAAATGATACAAAAGTGATCTTAGCCAGACTTCGGGAACGAGTCAGAACCTTTATTGCTACTAATGATGTGGTAGCGATCGCTGCCAACCCTCAACCAGCAAAGTTAGAAACCGGTGA
This sequence comes from Cuspidothrix sp., assembly GCA_046080565.1. Taxonomy (GTDB): domain Bacteria; phylum Cyanobacteriota; class Cyanobacteriia; order Cyanobacteriales; family Nostocaceae; genus Cuspidothrix. Next base: position 3,989 of record JBJTUF010000261.1, read on the forward strand.
AACCTATCAACCTGAACCAGATATTATTCCCCTATTGCGTCGCATGGCCGCTATCCTCCGCGCCGAAGGGGAAGATTTAGTTGCAGATAACATTCTTTTACAATCTCTGCGTTTAGGAGAAGAGGCCCGGAAACTTATAGACTCCCAACGTCGTCGTCAAGCAGATAGAATTGTTGAACGTTATCAATGGATTGGGGCAGGTGTAGTTTCTGTTACACCATTACCAGTAGTAGACTTACTCGCCACGGCAGCCGTTAATGCCCAAATGGTAGTAGAAATAGGTAGAGTCTATGGTTGCGATTTAAACATGGAACGGGGCAAAGAATTAGCCCTATCTTTAGGTAAAACAATTGCTGGTTTAGGTATCGTTAAAGGGGCAATTGAATTATTATCCACCGCCCTGCAATTGAATGTGGCTACTTTTATCGTCGGTAGGGCAATTCAAGGGGTAACAGCCGCCTATTTAACCCGCATTGCTGGCAAAAGCTTTATCGAGTATTTTCGCCATGATCAGGACTGGGGTGATGGAGGAATGACAGAAGTAGTACAGCAACAATTTCAGATTAATCGCCGGGATGAATTTATCAAAGTCTTTGTGCAAGAGGCGATCGCTAAAGTTGTCAAACCAATCGCTGATAGCTTGGCAGAAAAAGAAGAACATAAGTAAAATTGGCTCAAATCAGTTTTTTTCTCATCGCACAACCTGATATAAGCTATAAAATACGAGTTATTCATTGACAGCAATGAAGAATTATTAAGAGTCAAAAAAATAGTTTGAGTTTTGATGATATCACAACGCATTACTAGCATCTTCACAACCCTAAATAAATATCAAGTTATTGATTGATTATCATTGCAGATAATTAAATAAAACTTACGTAAAACCACTGAGCTACATATTAAATATTGCACATACTGAATTATCGGCTATCATTCCGGAAAATACTAGCCGATGTCAGAAAAGATATGTAAGGATTTCTGAGTTACTAGATCATGAACAAGCAGATGATCGGCACAGTATTACAAGATCGTTACCAAATAGTTCAACCACTCAGTGCCGGAGTGTTTGGGCAAACATATATCTCCGTAGATATATATCATCCAGAAAAACCCAGATATGTTGTTAAACAACTCAAAGTTAACAACTATCAATGTACCTCCTATTTTGATTACCTAAGATTGCGGTTTTTAACAGGAACAGAAACCCTAAAAAATTTAGGTCGTCACTCACAAATTCCCAACTTGATCGCTTGTTTTGAAGAAAATGAACGATTTTATTTAGTACAAGAATTTATTCCTGGCGAATCTTTAGCCGCCGAATTACCTAACGAACCCCAAAGTCCAGGTAAATGGAGTCAAGCTGATATTATTACATTTTTAGAAGATGCCTTATGTATTCTTGATTTTGTCCATTCTCAAGGTTTCATTCATTGTGATATTAAACCAGAAAATTTAATTAGACGGGCAAGAGATGGCAAATTAGTATTAATTGATTTTGGATCAATTCAACCTATAGACTTTAGCTTAGAAACAGAATTATCCATAGATCAACTTCCCGTAACCTCCTTAGGTTACATTCCCCCAGAACAATTTATTGGTCAAACCCAACCCAATAGTGATCTCTATTCCTTGGGTATAATTGCTATTCAAGCTATTACCGGATTATCACCTCTCCAATTAGAAATTGATCCAGACACCAATGAAATTATTTGGCGTGATGATGACACACCTATTAATGATTATTTAGTTGCTTTCCTGAGTCAGATGATCCGTTATCAACACCAAGAACGGTTTCAATCAGCCCACGAAGCCCTCTGGGTACTCAAAAATATACAATGGGAAACTCAGGCAACAGAAATACCCATCACAGAAACTCCATTATATAAAAGTATTGAATCCACAAACAATGAATCACAACCATTACTAGCTGGAATGCGATTAGGTTTATTAATTAACTCCGTCCTTATTGGTATAGGAGTATATTCTTTATTTAATAATTCTCAAGGTTATTCGGCTACACAAACCTTATATAAAGCTATAGATAACTATCAATTGGGTGATTTAAAAAAAGCCATTAATTTAGCCCAATCTATCCCCATTCATAGTAATGTTTATCCAGAAGCCCAAGCCTCCATTGAACAATGGCAAAAGCAATGGGACAAAGATTCACAACATTATATTTTAGCTGAACAAGCATTAAAAGAACGCCGTTGGACAGACGTATTAGATCATGCTCCTAAAGTTCCAGCTAATTCATATTGGCAAGCAAAAATTCAACCCTTAATTGAAGAAGCAAAAGTCAATATAGAGGAACAAACACAAGCTTTATTAACTAAAGCCTATGCCAAAGCAGAAGAAAGGGATTTTGCCACAGCATTATATTACCTCAAGCAAATACCTGAAGAAAGTTCCGCAGGTGCGATCGTCAAACAAAAATTAGCTGAATACAATCAGAAACGCCAAGTTAGATCAGGATACTATTTATATCAAGCTTATAATCAAGCATCCATAGGTGATTTTTTTAGCGCAATTAAACTCCTAGATAAAGTTCCCCAAGATAGTCCCATGTATCCCCAAGCAAGAATGAAAATACAAGAATATTCCGAAAAAATTCGTTTGCGTAATCAACAACAAGAATTAGCCAACCTCAAACCAGTCACCATATCCACTAAAAAAACCACCGTTCAAACTAAAGGATCTTTAGTAGCAGATGATTATTTGCAAGAAGTAAATATTAGGCATTAAATTCTACTAAGATAACTCCAGAAAAAGATGTTCTAATGTTGTGGGATGGGCATCCTGTCCGTCCTTACATTATTAGCGGGCAAGATGCCCGCACCACAAGAAATTTTTGGGTATTTGCTAGAGGAGGCTAATAGCTACTAAAAATTAATTGTAAATGTTGTCCCCTGTTCAGGAATAGTTTATTAATTTCTGAACGCACAATATCCATTCCATATCCTAAACCTGCGAATAAATCTTTAGTATACTAGGCTACACAAAACTCACATCTTCATATAAATCATTCATATTTCCCTGAAAATTAATACTTTGCAAATCAAAAGATGATTCTTGATAAGATTGTAATACCCATAACCCTTGATCATTACGCCGGAAACAATCTATTTGAGGTTTTTTGGCATCAATTAAAACATATTCCTGTAAAGTGTCTATATTTTGATAGTCTTTAAATTTATCGCCTCTATCAAATGCTTCTGTAGAATCTGATAATATTTCAATAATTAAACAGGGGAATTTTTTATAATTTAATAATGCTTTATCTCTTTCATCACAAGTAACCATCACATCAGGATAGTAAAAACGATTTATTGCTTCTATCCTGGTTTTCATGTCAGTTGTAAAAACGCGACATCCACCACCGCGAATCTGATTCCGAATTAGAAAAGCAATATTTAATGTTATAGTAACATGAGGATCGGAAGCCCCAGCCATTGCGTAGATATAACCGTTGATGTATTCATGTTTAACTGGGCTTTTTTCTTCTATTGCTAAATATTGTTCGGGAGTGATGTAAACATCGTGATTTGCGATCATATATTTAATGTGTTTAGTACATAATTTTATGTTTTATTATAGTCGGTTTATTGCTGATTTTGTAAAAATACTTATTTTAAAACTCAAGATTATGTGTTTTTCAGTTAAAATAGTTCTAGGAAAGCGCATAATGTCACCATAAAGGTACATAAAGTATGGTATACAGCTTTACATTTCCACAAGAGATTATTGATAGCATCCAGGAAAGGATAGAAGTTCTGGAAAGATGCTTAAATGATCCTAACCCGCAAGATGAAAAAATAGCGGAGATAATTGAGTTGGTTAATATTCAGGAAATATCTGTTATTCAACTACAGGAGGAATTGTTAAAGTTAATTGAAAAATTCATTAGAGTCAGAAAACTATCTCAGGTAATTCTTGAAAAATCAAGCAATGGTGAACACTTTTTTAATCACTTATTATTATATGTAAGACAGGATTTTATGTACAAAGAAATTATAGATTCTGATTCATTTCTAATCATAAATGGAGAAAATCTAAAAAAAATGACTATAGGTTTTGTAGAAATATATAATCAGTATAAATCTCAAACAGAAACTTTAGATAAGGTTTTTTTAAAATTGTATGAATCTGAAATGTACATTTGGATTGAATCTTTAAAACACTTATTGCAATCACTTATCAAGGCTTGTTTAAGGACAAATGTATTAACGGAAGAAGAGGTTAATGCTTTTAATTTAGGAGATATTACCCCCCAAGAATCAGAAGCTATGTTAATTTCTTTAGCATCTACCAAAAAATGGGATTATGTGTATAGAAAACTGGCATAGTCCTAAATTCATTAATAAAGAGGATGTATTGAGTATACATAAAAAACAGATTAACCTATATGGTGGATCAGAAGGTATCCGCGATGAAGGTTTATTAGATTCTGCAATTTGCCAACCTCAAGCAAGTTTTGGAGGTGAGTTATTACATCCAACAATTTATGAACAAGCAGCAGCGTATTTATTTCACATTTGTAAAAATCATGCTTTTGTAGATGGTAATAAACGCACTGCTTTTGATGTTATGGTGACATTTTTGAATTTGAATGATTATGAATTGAATATGACACCAGAGGAAGCATATCAATTAACAATGCAGGTTGCTGATAATAAAGTGAGTAAGGAAGATTTGATAGAGATATTGAGAGATTGTATTATTGAACTCTTTTAAATAATGTTCTGCACTACAAAAAACTT
>JBJTUF010000262.1:0-12768 GCA_046080565.1 Cuspidothrix sp.
ATGGCAAACTTTTCAATGATTTTGAACTAAGTTTTCTATCAAAATAACCTCAGAACCAATAATTTCGTACTTAGTCATGTTTCTTAACTGTATTTCTAACTTAATAGTAATTATTTCTATTTAGCTTCAACAAATTCTTTCGACAATTAGGTCTTATGTACTAAATACATCCGTTTCCTTGGGGTGTGACAGTTGTGGGTGCGGAATGTGGGTTATTAAAGTTAAAGATAATTATCCCTGTGGTGCAGTTTTTATAGTAGAAATTTAATTCACAAATTCTGTAGGTTAGGTTGACAAACCAAACCCAACATTTTGAGGTGTTAAAATCTTGTTGCTAATTTGAGCTTGTTCTTACTTGTTCAGTATAATCCTTGGGGCGCGCCTGACGAAAAACTTCTAAAGCTAATTTTCGTAAACTTAGTGGTAAATAAGACAGTATTACACCAAGTAAAACTTTTTTATCATTGCCTAAAACCTGACTGGATGCTTGTAAAAGTTTTCGTCCTTGAGTTGTATCACCATTTTCAATTAATCTTAAACCTAAAACCTGCTGAGTCGTAGCTAATTTGTGCGATCGCACTTTTTCCATCTCCACATCATCAAACCTATAACTATCAATACAGAAAACCTTAGCTTTCAAAAAATGTAAATTCTGTTTTAAACTTGTTTGTCCACCATGAAAGCGATATTCCATCAAAAATTCCGGTAAAAAATACCCCTGTTTACCTGCAATAGCTAACCTTACCAACAAATCAAAATCCTCACAACCATCAGCTTGAGGACGCATAAAATCCACTTCTGTTAAACAATCTCGCCGAAATAAACTAGAACCAACTTGTAAACTTTGCTGAATAAAAGTTTCCCGAACTAAATCAGGAATTATACCACTTAATTTATCCTTTCCCCATTTTTGAGAATTTTCTAAAGTAGCAGATTCAATTCTTTCACTATTTTGATTAATAATCCAATGATTTGTACAGACAAAATCTACACTCGGTTCTGCATCCAAAACCGCCACAGTTTTCTCTAAAAATTCAGGAGTAATCCCATCATCATCATCAAATTTAATAAAATAATCTCCTGTAGCAGCTTCAAAACCAGAACGCATATTTAGACTTCGACCACCATTCACAGGTTGTCTAATATAACGAATCCTGGAATCATGCCATTGACTAACTATTTCGGCAGTATTATCCTTTGAACCATCATCACAGATAATTAGTTCAAAATCTGTGTAGGTTTGAGATAATACACTGTTGACAGCATAGGGTAGTAAATTTGCTCGGTTATAAGTGGGAATACAAACACTAACTTTAGGCATGATATAAAAAATTTGGTTAAGTAAATTTACTTTTTTAACTAGATAAGTAGGCTGTGTTAGTGTCAGCTTAATGTACCTTAATCAAGGATGGGGTGCATTACCAACTTTGTTCTCACACAATCTACAATACCCAATTTTTTCAACAATCAAACAGTAATCCTATAGTTTTTACTTCAAGTGATTTTAGTATATTATGTTATTGATTGAGTAAGTAATATACCAAAGTTCACGGTTAAATGTAAGTAAGTCAGCTTGAAAAAAACAAGGTATATTACAAAATGTAAAATTCCTCAAAGTCTGTTTCCTTTTGCGTCTTGCCTTGCCTCAACGATAAATTTCAACGTCTACCTACTTATGAATATCTTAATGTTATCTTCAACCTTTCCCTATCCACCGACCAGAGGAGGAACACAGGTCAGGACATTTAATTTACTCAAGTATCTGAGTCAAAATCATCACATTACCCTTGTAACTCAACGGGAGTCCGATGTTACAGATGCAGAAATTGCAGGTTTACGAGATTGTGTAGATAACCTACTTATTTTTGATCGTCCCTTAGATGGGGGTAAATCAGCAGGAATACTTAAAAAAATCGAGAGATTAGGTGATTTTTTTATGACGGCAACTCCTCCCAGTGTCGTCAACCGCTACTCAGTGGAAATGAAATCATGGATTGATAACTTTGTCAAGTCTGGTAAATGTGATGTAATTACCTGTGAACATAGTGTGAATGAAATTTACATTAGTCCTGAGTTTCAAAATCAGGTAAAAACTATAGTTAATGTCCATAGTTCTGTGTATGGGACTTGTTTAAATCAATTGGCAACTGGTACATCAGAAAATGAATTAAGAGACAAAATAAATTTACCTTTATTACGGCGTTATGAAAAAAAATACTGTTCTAAGTTCACCAATATTGTCGTCACAACAGCAGAAGATAAAGAACAATTACAACAATTTAATAAAAATGCAGAAATTGCGGTGATTCCTAATGGTGTAGATTTAGTTTCCTTTACAAATCGTCCTAGAGATCCGGGAGGACATCGGATAATTTTTATCGGGGCAATGGATAATTTAGCTAATATTGATTCTGTTTGTTTTTTTAGCAATGGAGTATTACCAGAAATTCAAAAAAAATATCCAGATGCAACCTTTGATATAGTTGGTTCTCGTCCTGATCCACAGGTTTTAGAACTGGGGAAAAAACCGGGAATCAATGTTACTGGTCGTGTACCATCAATGGCAGAATATCTACATCAATCTACTGTTTGTGTTGTACCGATGCGGACAGGTTTTGGTATCAAAAATAAAACCCTAGAAGCTATGGCCGCAGGTATTCCCGTGGTGGGAAGCGATCGCGGTTTAGAAGGACTAGCAGTAGATGATGCAACAACACCATTACGCGCACTCAGGGCAAATACACCAGAAGAATATGTGACTGCAATTTCTCAATTATTTGAAAATCCAGAACTAAGATTGCAACTTTCTTATCATGCTAGAGAACTAATTGAAAATCAATTTACATGGGAAATTGCCGGTCAACATTATGAACAAGTTTGTTTAAGTAAGTAAGCAATTTTTAGATGTATTAGTAGTGAGGATTTCATTCCTTCTTTGAGGAATTTATTCCTCACTACAAACCAATTTTAATTTATCACAAATAAAACAATGAATAATTACCTCCATTGTCCTCGGACTTGTATCCTGCATAAATCAGATGATAATAATCAAATAAAAGAAAAAGGATTATGTGATTTCTGCTGGAATGAATACTGTTTTTGTTGGTCAGAATACTGTTTAAATGAATGGTATGAACTGCAATTACAACATAACAATGTCAAAAGTAAAGGCAAACCCCCCGTGGTTGCCGCAAAAATAGGGTAGGGGCAAACCCCCCGTGGTTGCCCGAACAGAGTTAGGGGTAGGCACGGGGGCGCTACCCCTACATAATTTCCTTCCATTCTTCTGGAGATAAAGGTTCAATCTGTATTTCTATACCAAAACAATTACAAGCGGACTCTAATAAAGCGTTAATTATTGTTTCTTGATTGATATTGGGTGGCAATTTTCCAGTATCAAAAAACTCTTGATTAAATACTTTGGTAAACAAATCTGCATCGGGATTTAATCGCATCGAACCATGTTGGAGAACTGCGTCACCTCTGCGTAATTGGGCGCTACCAATCAATTTATAACCACCTCCTAAAACTAAATCTGCACCTGTAGCAGTACCAAAACAATTAGGATTGTGGATATAACCTCGCCCAGCTTGGCCATAAGATAAATCTACACCGAGCGATCGCCAACCTTGAATCAAAAACTCACAAATCTTTGCATAGACATCCAGATGATTTCCTCTCAGTCCCGATGTAACCACAGTGTAAGTTAAATCACCTTGATGTAAAACAGCCCTACCACCAGTTGGACGACGCACTAAATCTAATTTTTCGCCGTTACAAGTTAAATTTTGCCAAAATTCGGGATATTGCCGTTGATGATAACCCAAAGAAATTGCTGGTGGCGACCAAGTATAAAAACGTAAAGTTGACGGATGTTTTCCTAACTCATGCTGTGTTAATAACCAGCTATCAATAGCCATCTGCACATCTCCAGAGGCCATTAAAGTAGGAATTAGTCGCCACACTCTTGGAAACATTGAAATATTCATATTTATAGATTAAAATACTATGTGCTTAAAAACTAAATAATTCTGGACTTACGCAAAACCTACTTCAAATACTGGCGTTGTGACGTAAAGAAGCAATCTCAAACCCCTAGATTTCCTTAAAATGCGTAAGTCCTATAATTAACCAACAGCTTTTTGTGCTTGATATATTTGTTTAAATAAAGCTTGCTGTTTTTGATGATCAACAATTGGTTTAGGATAATTTACCCGATGACATTCTAAAGGAGGAATTTTCCCAGATACTAAATATTCTGTATCTACAGAACGCAATTCGGGTATCCATTGGCGAATATATTCTGCTTCAGGATCAAATTTTTGGCTTTGACTGGCGGGGTTAAAAATGCGTAATGGTTTGGGATCCATACCACTAGAAGCACTCCATTGCCAACCTCCATTATTAGCAGATAAATCACCATCAATAAGTCTCTGCATAAAATATTTTTCTCCCCATTGAGGATTAATTATTAAATCTTTAGTCAAAAAACTGGCCACGATCATTCTACATCGGTTGTGCATCCAGCCTGTTCGATTTAATTGGCGCATGGCAGCATCAACTATAGGATAACCTGTTTTACCTGCACACCAAGCTTGAAAATATTTTTCGTTATTTTGCCAAGGAAATGTTTTAAAATTATCTCTATATGCACCTTGGGCTAATTCAGGAAAATGGTAGAGACAATGTTGATAAAATTCCCGCCAGGCTAATTCTTGTTGCCATGTTTTAATACTGGCATTTACTTCTTCACTATTACTATTTGCCAATGCTTCTATTGTAGTTTGCCAAATGGTTCTAATCCCAATGACACCAAATTTCAAAGCTGCACTTAATTGGGATGTTCCCTCAATGGCGGGAAAATTTCGCTGTTCTTGATATTCATTAATAGTAGATTGGGCAAAATTATCTAATCTGGCTTGTGCTGCTAATTCTCCAGGGTTAATTATTAATTCTCCATCCCAAATAAAACCTAAATCTTCAGCAGTGGGTAAATTAATTGTTCCCGAAGCTTGGGCAATTTCCTGTTCTTTGGCTGTTAAATTTTCTAGATTTTCTAAAGTTTTCACTGGTTTAGCTTTGGGTTTAGTAGACCAATTTTTCCAGAACGGAGTATACACAGTGTAGGGAGTTTTTGAACCGCTAAAAATTTCCGTTGGTGGGTGGAGTAATTGATCCCAATGGTAGTTAAGAAACTCAATTCCGTGAATTTTTAAACCATCAATTACTGCTAAATCTCGTATTTGCGAATAGGGTTCAACATCCCAATTCCAAAATACTGCTTTGGCGTTCAATGCGGCGGCTAATTTGGGAATGGCAACGACGGGATCATGATGTAAAATTAATAGTTGACTACCTGCTTGTTGATATCTTTCCCCAAGTGCTTGCAAACAGCCAATCATATATTTTACCCTGACTGGGGCAATATCATCAGCTTGGAGAATCTGGGAATCTAAACAAAATACACCCACGATTTTTGCACTTTTTTCTCTGGCCGCAGCTAGTCCTGTATGATCAGAAATGCGTAAGTCCCGACGATGCCAAAACAAAATTAGATCAGACATTGATAAAAGTAGTTTTTATGTACTAAATTTCATTCTATAGCAGTATGCAGTTCAATGAGAAACAAACTGAAATTTACAGCAAATTGTCATCAAATCTGGAACAAGAACCCCACCCCCAACCCCCTCCCCGCAAGCGAGGAGGGGGCTAAGATGTACCTTATATGATTGGAAATTGCTATAAACAGGACTTACGCACAATATCTCTCAAACCCTCATTTCTCTGTGTCCTCTGCGTCCTCTGCGGTTCGTTATTCCAAAACCTATGCGTAAGTCCTATGAAAAATCATAGAGGATAAGGCTTTCCCTCCTGCCTCATGCTCTAGCAATTACACCAAGTTTGCACAACCCGGCCTGTAATTTCTTGTCCATACCAGGGTGTATTGTAGGAAAGTGTTTGCAGAGTGGCTTTATTGACATTCCAAGTTTGCTGAGGATCAAATAATGTTAATTCAGCTTTTGTACCGGGTTGAATGGCTGGAATTTGTTGATGTAAACAAGCTGCTGGTTGATGACTCAAACTGCGCCATAATTCTAAAGCTGTAAACTCTCCAGTTGCCACAAGATGCTGCCAGAGTAGAGGTAATGCTAATTCTAAACCAATTGCGCCTGGTGGTGATTCGGCAAAGGCTTGAACTTTTTCTTCGTAGGTGTAAGGTGCATGATCAATAGCGATCGCATCTATGACTCCAGTTTTGACACCATTGCGCAATGATAGCATATCTTGATTATTTCCCAAGGGCGGATCTAAATGCAAGGATGTGTGATAACTCTTAATAGATTTTGTATCTAGTAATAGGTGCATCCAGGTGGTACTAGCGGTGACAGGCAAACCTTGGGCTTTAGCTTGGGCAATTAATTCTACACTGCGCGCCGTGGAAACACGCATGATATGTACTGGTGTGCCAATATCGGCTACTAATTCTAATAATGAGGCAATGGCAGTTGTTTCCGCACTCACAGGAATGGGTGGTAAACCAATTCGTAAGGCTTCCGCACCTTCTCGCATTTTACCATTGGCTGTTAAGTGGCGATCGCATGGCCAAAAAGCTACAGGTTTACCCAAGGGTTGCAAATACTCTAAAACCCGCCGCACTATGCCTAAATTTTCCCAAGGTTTACCATCTGTAAAACCCACAACTCCCGCACCGACTAAATCTGCTACTTCCGTTAATTGCTTACCTGCGACATCTACCGTCATTGCACCCCAAATGTGCAGATAGGGAGAGGGTTTTTGTTCATTTCGTTGTTGTTGTAACTGTGTGACTAATGCAGGTTGATCAATTATTGGTAATGTATCTGGTAGAACACAAACTCTAGTAAAACCACCAGCACTAGCGGCTTGTAACAAAGAACTAAGGGTTTCTCGTTCTTCAAATCCCGGTTCACCCGAATGACTATATAAATCAAATAATCCAGCCCCTAGCACTAAGCCTTGACAATCACGAATGGTGGTATCGGAACTAACATCTGTGATTTGAGAGGCGATGCTTTGAATATAACCATCAATAATTAATACATCGGTTAATTCGTCAATTTGCTGGACAGGATCAATTACTCTTACTTGTTTTAATAATTCTTTGATCATGAGAAATATTACTGACCAATACTATTTAGCTGTTGTCTATTTTACCGTTTTACTATCAAATTGGCTATTTTATCATCTCAGGAGTTAGGCAAAATAAAATCAAAGTCGGTAAAGTAATCAATTACGGCTAGGCAATAATCAGGTTTTTAGTCACATTCCGTATAATTTATGTATTCTTTAAGGCGTATTGAGGATGAGTATTGCAAACAATACCCCGGTTGAAGAATTACAATTACATTAGAGAACGATCAAATAAAATCATGAATAAACTATTTTCAACTCTGACTATTATCACAGGTACAGCTTTAACTCTGACATTAACGGGAATAGTTCCCCGTCCATTTGCTAGTATAATGTCTTTGAGTAATCAACCTGCGATCGCTCAAACAACCATTGATCTCAACACTTTCCGTAACACTTCTTTATCTAGACATAACGGTTATCGGGCTACCCATCGTAGTCCTGCCTTAACTACCAGCAGTTCTGCTAATACCACCGCTCAAAGCTGGGCGCAATACTTAGCCACCAATGGATTATTTCAACATAGTAGTTCTACTCAAAGGAATAATGCCGGGGAAAACTTGTATGTTTTCTACACTACAGGTTCAATAGACGCTGCAACTCTAGCAAACAACGCAGTCAAAACTTGGTATGACGAAGTTTCCAAATATAATTACAGCAAACCAGGATTTTCTGCCGCCACTGGTCATTTTACCCAAATTGTGTGGAAAAGTAGCACTCAATTAGGTTGTGGTGCAGCTAGAGGTACTAAAACCATGAATGGTACTAAATTTAACGCCTTCTATGTTGTTTGTCACTATGCACCCGCCGGTAATGTACAAGGACAGTTTCCTACTAATGTATTAAAACCTTAGTAAAAAAGTCATCTTTCTTTTTCCCACTAAACTTCAGTCAGGGTTTAGCATTCCTAAACCCTTACTAACTAACTCCTGACTCCTAATTTTTAATCATTTCTAACTTACCATCTTTAACTAATTTAAACTTTGTTCCTCGCCATTCAATTGTATTACCGACAAACCCACAACACCAAATTATAAATCTGACTATATCAGCGATAGGAATTAACCAAAAAAACTTTTTAGTAACTGCATCATTGAGAAGTTTTATTCCTATCACCCAAGCCATAATTAATCGCATCAGTAAAGTTATGGAAAAAACCAACCAAGATAGAGTAGAACCACTGCTAGTTATTAATAATAGTAAACTAGAAACTGTCCCAAAAGTAAATATTAATCCTATATAACCTCCTGGACGGGAAACACGAATACAACGCGCCCAACGAATTTGACGATTGATAGAATCTAATAAACTACTATATCCCAATCCGTGTTCTACAATGTAGTTAGATAAAACGACTTTATCTCCTCCTTGAGTTGGTAAATATCCCAGTTGATAGTCGTCTGCTAAAGAATCAGCCACAGCAGCAAAACCACCAATTTTTGTTAATGTGGTTTTACGAATCACAATTGTTGAACCTAAAGCAAATTTTATCCCTTCTAATTGTTTACTAACTAAAATTCCCGGTTGAAAATCTGTAGCTGTACAAATAGATTCTAAAATTGTGGCTATTCCTTGGGCTGTGGAACGATATAAACAAGTAACAACCCCGACTTTTTCATCTTGTAAAGGCTGAATAACTGTTTCTAAATAATCAACATTAACCCAAATATCACTATCAGCGATTACCAAAATATCATATTTAGCAGAGGTGACAGCATTAGCTAAATTACTAATTTTTAAATTAGCCCCAATAATATGATCTTTTACTACCAAACTAATATCTATTTTCGGAAATTGTTGAATTAATTTCTCAACCACTTCTATGCTAGGATCGGTGGCACTGCGGACACTAAAAATGATTTGATATTGGGGATAATTTTGTTGACAAAATGAAGCTAGATTAGTGTAAGTCTCCCCATCAACACCACACAGGGGTTTGAGAATGGTGACAGGGGGATGGAATTGGGGGTTGATGGGGGGGGAGTCGCGCAAAAAAGCGATCGCTGTATAAACCCCATAGGTGTAGAATAAAACGGCTGATAAACAGAGAATTAATAACAGGGAGAAGGAGTCAGCAAATAAAACAACTGACAACTGACAACTGACAATTGACATAATGAATCTAATTTACTTTCTTTTACGTTCTTCTTGGACAATGGTAGCGATCGCTATTATCACAGGTTTTTTGAGTGGTGGTAGTAGTGCCGGTTTAATCGCCTTAATTAGTAGTGCAGCGAGTAAAAGCAATGCTGCACCTCTAACAACTATAGCCTGGGGTTTTGTTGGTTTAGTTACCGTGGCCTTAATTACCGGCATAATTTCCCAAATTATGTTAATTCGCTTATCACAAAATGCCGTTTTGCAATTACGAATGCAATTAAGTCGGCAAATATTAGCATCGGAATTAAGTCATTTAGAACAATTAGGAAATCCCCGCCTATTAGCAACTCTAACAGAAGATGTTCAAGCCGTAGCAAATGCTGTATATGTCATTCCCTTTTTATGTATTGATATGTCCATGGCTTTAGGCTGTTTACTATATATAACTTGGTTATCTTGGTTAGTATTTATCATGGTAGTGGTTTTAATGATTGCCGCTATTGCCAGTTGTAAATTCTTATTAGATAAAGGAGAAAAATTATTAGCTTTAGCCCGCGAAGATCAAGATAGTTTATTTAAAAATATTAGCACCATTACCGCCGGCATCAAAGAATTAAAACTCCATTATCAACGCCGTCAATTTTTCCTTAATCAGCGTTTAGAAGCTACAGCCAGCAGATTTAGAAATCATAATGTTCAAGGTTTAACCTTATTTGCTACCACTACCAGTTGGGGAAAATTAATATTTTTCTTTGCCATTGGTTTTGTTCTCTTTATATTACCGCACTTATTCGCCATTGATGCCGAAACCTTATCCGGTTATGTTCTCACTTTCACTTATTTAATGTTGCCTATGGATAATATTTCCAATAATTTACCATTAATTAGTAAAGCCAGTGTTGCCTTACAAAAAATCGAATCTTTAGATTTATCTTTAGCTAGTCGGGCAGAAATAGCCACCGCACCTCCGCATACTCTCACAAATTGGCACAGTTTACAACTGATCAATGTCACTCATACTTATTACACCGACAAAGAAGATAAAAGCTTTATTCTTGGACACATTAATCTTACCCTTTATCCTCAAGAATTAGTTTTTATTGTTGGTGGCAATGGTAGCGGTAAATCATCTTTAGCGAAATTAATCACTGGGTTATATATTCCCGAAAATGGCGAAATTATTTTAGATGACACTTTGATTACAGAAAATAATCGTGAATGGTATCGTCAACATTTTTCTGTGGTATTTTCCGATTTTTACTTATTTGAAGAATTGTTAGGATTAGAAAATAATCAGAACTTAGATATTCAAGCCCAAAAATACTTAGAGAAATTACAACTTGATCATAAAGTTAAAATCGAAAATGGGCAACTTTCCACCACATCCCTTTCCCAAGGACAACGAAAACGCCTCGCATTAATGACAGCATACTTAGAAAATCGGTCAATTTATCTATTTGATGAATGGGCAGCAGATCAAGATCCAATATTCAAAGATATATTCTATACTCAACTATTACCAGAATTAAAACAACAGGGAAAAACAATTTTAGTAATTAGTCATGATGATCATTATTTTCATTTAGCCGATAGAATTATAAAACTAGACTATGGGAAAATTGAATTTGATAAACTGCCACAAAGTAGGGGTAATTCATGAATTACCCCTACGAAATAAATATCTCTCAAACCCTCTTTCTCTGCGTCCTCTGCGCCTCTGCGGTTCGTTTTAATAAATAATAATTGTGAGGAATTAATCATGACAGAAGCTAAAAACGTACTCGGTACAAAATTAGAAATTTGCTGCACTTCTCCCATGACTGGATTTTACCGCGACGGGTTTTGTAGCACAGGTGGACAAGATATAGGAATGCACGTCGTTTGCGCTCAAGTTACAGAGGAATTTTTGCAATATACTAAATTGCAAGGTAATGATTTGAGTACACCTGCACCTCATTTTAGTTTTCCTGGTTTAAAACCCGGAGATTGTTGGTGTTTATGCGCTGCAAGATGGCAAGAAGCACTAGAAGCAGGTGTTGCACCTCCAGTAGTTTTAGAAGCTACCCATGTTAGGGCATTAGAGGTTTGTAACTTAGCAGACTTAGAAAAACATCGGGTAATTCGTCATTAGGAAAATGGGGAATAATTATTAGTAAGTCATTTTAGTAATATAGGAGTTACGCATTGACAAAAACTAAATATCTATAGTCCTAAAACCTATATTTCTCGTAGGGGTTTAGCACTGCTAAACCCCTACAATATTGTTATTTTCAGGATTGCTATTAGGGTAAAAATACCTTTATTTCCTGTTGTTGACTATTTCACAACTTTCTAAAAAATCCTTTAACTCTTGTTTACTATCATTAGCAGATTTAAAACCTACTACGCTAGAAATTACACCGATCCCTATGTTAAGATGGGTCTGTTCAATCTTGCCACTATAAAATAAGATAATACTAAGAAATGTTAAGATTGCTGAGGTTGTACCAATGGCCGTTTTAACGTTATATCCTAGCTGACTTTGCCTAATTAACTCATTCACAATTTGACTTTGCTGTTCTTTGCTGATTTGATAGTTTTTAGTTTGGGACTGATTGAATAGGTTAAACATAATTGCTATCTCCTTTATTTAACTTGGGAATTTGTTTAACTATTGGTATCTTATGGAGATTTAAAAAAATCGAAAAGATGAAAAAGGGGTTCTCTTCTGGAAAATATTTCCCTAAATTTTAGGGAGTTTGGGGAAATAACAATACCCTAATTTCCCTAGACAGTAATTTCCGTAGGTTGGGTTGAGGAACGAAACCCAACATTTACAATAGACATCTCCTCAAAAGAATGTAGAGAGGTTGCATACAACGTCTATACAAGGGTTTCAAACCACGCTTATGTAATTTCTGGAGATGTCTAATATGATTTGTTGGGTTTCACTATCGTTCAACCCAACCTACGTCATTTCTTTTTTTTGCAGTTCACCAAGATAAATATATGAATACAGAAAAAAAATTTCAATCTAGTGCAGATGGACAAGCTAAACTTAAAAAAGCATATAAAGATGCTGGTTTTACTATTGAATCTTTAGCAGCAACAATATCTTTGAATCCAGATAAAACATCTACCTATCAAGACTATATTAAATGTCTATTAGGAACAAAAAAATATCAAAATGGTGTTGATAAACATATTGTTGAAGATATCTGTAAAGCTATCAATGAAAAATTTAAAACTCTCAATATTCCAAATCAAATTCAACCCTCAGATATTGTTGATAACTGGTATCCTGACACCATCACCGCCGAATTTAAAACCATAATTGAAGATAAAACACAAATATTTTGTGGTCGCAAATTTGTATTTAATGCTGACGGGATGACAAAAATAGTTAAAATGCAGACAGAATAAGCCTCATAGCTCTCTCACCGCGTTGATAATACTTCCGCTTATTAGGAGATAATCTCAATAATTCTCTAACTAATTCCCGACAATTATCTATAAAAT
>JBJTUF010000263.1:0-19570 GCA_046080565.1 Cuspidothrix sp.
CCATTAAACCATTGTGAAATTAGCCGTGGTTAAAACTCCTGTTAAACCTGTGATTTCAATAATGCTATCAGCTTGAGGATTAAAGCCAGCTATTGCATTATTAATAGCCACAAAAGTTCTTTGTCCAAAACTAAATTGAGCGGCAAAATTTGCACCAAAGACTGAACCAGTTAATTTTGAGCCAATACCTGCACTATCTAGAGTATTAACTGCGCCAACATTCACAAATCCGGTGCGTGCAGTAGCAACACGGAATAAATCATTGCCAGTGGTAGCATTTACATCAGTAATTACATCAAAATTACTCAAGAGAGAATCAGTGAGATTTTGGTAAACAAACTTATCCCTACCTAAACCACCGGTCAGAGTATCCTTACCTGCGCCACCATTAAGGATATCTTCACCTTCGTCACCCAATAACCAATCATTACCACTTCCCCCCGTCAAAGTGTCATCACCTTCGGCACCAAAAAGGAAGACATTTTGAGTTCCTGTTGCATAGAATGTGTCTTTACCTGCGTTTCCAAGAGCGACTTGTACCCCTTCTTGGGTGAGATTCAGGGTATGATTAGCAGTGTCATTGAAGATAGTAAAAGAACTGGTGCTATTATTTTCAGCGATAATTTTCGTACTTTGGTTAGTTTGAGTAACTTTAAACCCAGGGGGAGTGACGAGAAAAGCTACATCAGCAATTTCCCCACTCGTACCATCATTGCGGTTAAAGCTAGAATGGGCACGAATGATGTTGCCATTTTGGACATTTTCGCTGGGGATACCGTTAAGATTAATGCTGGTAATACCTTTTTGACTGAGAGTTTTGAGTTCGTCAGGTTCGCTAACACCGTTTTGATTTAGGTCTTGCCAAACCAAGATCTCATTAAAGCGACTATCAGTAGCAGAAATGATGCCGTTCTTATTGCTATCAAAACTTGCTAAGGCTTGTATTCCAGATTTAGTGGATTTGTTACTGTAGTATTCAGAAAAAATTTCACTGATGTTGTTGATTATTCCATCATGGTTAACATCAATTGCAAGAATACCGTCAAAAGGAGAAACCCAAGCGGTATTTTCTGCATAACCATCATTGTCCATATCAAAGAAGACGGAGGAATTTTTAACATCATTTACTTTGACTCCATTTCCGTCCAAATCAATAACTAAAGGATCAATTAGTGTTAGTTGTTGTACATTATTTTCTGATGCACCAAAGGATGTTCCCGATGATTTCATGAATTGTTGAAGTTGGTTATCTATGCCCTGATTATTGATTTTTATATCACTTAAAACGTCTGAAGATAGGGAATTGGCAGTTGCCGATGTAGGTACAGATTGAAGTTCTTTTTTCTTTTGAGTAAAGAATTGATTTAAACTAGATCCATCTGTTTTGTATCCTTTTGTTAGGGCATTAATCAGAAATGAAACAGCATCACTGTGATCCTTTCCAGTGTAGGAATTGAGAATTTCATTGGACAATCTTATATCTGTAGTTCCTGCATCTTTTCTGTATCCCAAAGAAATGATAGAATCATAGTCGCTATGAACAATAACGACTTCTTTTGCATCACTCTTATCTAAGCGTCCTTCATTAGATGGATTGTCAAAAAGAATCAGTCCACTTCTTTCAAAACTTGGTCTAGCAGGATCTAACCCAACAATTTTGTTGACAGTTCCATAATTATTCTTCTTGGCATATTCGGCAATATTAGCTGCAACTTGCGCGCCTAAGCTATGACCAATAATTTCTAACTGATCGAACTTAACACCTAATTCTTTAAGTTTAGCTGCCATTGCTTCACCTGCTATCTTTGTACCTGAAGCTGCCCCCCAATAATTGACATTTTGGGCAAGTTCTGACCAATCACCAATAATAATATTTTCATTGGGATAGAGTGATTTCAGTAATTCGGCAACCTTAAAACTCCATTCGGGACTGGCGCTGTTTAACCAGCCAAATGTAACTAATTTAGTTGGTTTGCTACGATCAAATTCACCTTGAGTAATTAATGCACCTTTTTTATTTCCGCCTAAATCTAAGCCGTTAATTATGTATTCAAGTTTTTGACCTTTACTGTCGGTTTTTGTAAAGACGTTGCCATCACCATATTTGGTAATAAGTGCTTTGATTTTTTCATCGTTTAAATCAGGTTTTTCGAGAAGTCCTTGTAAGAGTAATTGTTTTTTGAAGTCTCTAATGGTTTTTTGCTCATCTGCATAACCAGTTATGGACTGAGAGATGTTTTTAATCCCAGTTAACCAGCCTTCCAAACTTCCATCTTTTGTAATTCCTTGAATTTCAGAGATGAGTTTTGTGGCAAGTTCCACTTTGCTAATAATATCAAGAAGCTTGGGAGAAACACCTAAATTAATACCAAAACTCCCTTCTGCACCATTTAATCCTGAACCTAGTGAAAATGCTCCTGCCAAAAAGTTGGAGGTTGCGGCTAACCAGTTACCTTCTTTTGCTAGTTGCACACCACTCTGAATACTGAAAGCTGCTGCGGATAAGTAGTTATATTCTGATAATCCAGTTAGGGGTAGGGCGGCAGAGATAATGTTTAACACAGAAGATAAGCCATCTCCTGATGTTCCCGCTTTGTAGGCGTAGTAAGCACTAGAGGCTACTTGTTGAATGTCTTTGAAGGATTTGACATCACCAAATTGGAAGTTAGTAGGAAGTTTTGCACCGCTAACTGATGCAAATCCCAATGCTGCTATTCCCGCATTAAAAATGGCCGCTGATAAATCCCCGTTATAGGCAGCTTGAAAGGCACTTAAAGAAGCTCCAACTGCCTTGAGGGTAGTGGCAATAGAAGAAATGGTGGTAGTTGATACTCCAAAAAGAGGTGCCGTTGTTGCGGCATTAACGGCTAAAGAGGCTCCGGCGGTGAGGACTGCGGCGACAGCACTAATAACCAGGGTGACAGTGCCGAAAATTTCGTTAAAAAGGGCTTTTTTTCTAAGTTTACGTTCTTCGATTCGTCCGGTAATGACTTGTTCGAGGATGTCCTTGGATTGTTTTGCTAAGGTACTGGATAAATCAATTGCACCTTGAGCATAGCCAATTTTATAGAGTACCTCTAGATTTTTAGCATTAAGCAGTGTTTTTTCTGAGTTAGAAAGTCCCGATTTTTGGATTTCATCGTAGAGGGTTTTAGTCGCACCTTTAAGGTTAGTTTGAGATTGAGTTAATAGGTCTAAATAACGCTGTTCTTCTTGTTGAAGTTTAGCAACTTCTATTTTGAGTTGATTAGATTGATCGATTAAGGCGGTAGCAGTGTTGAGTAAATTGTCCTGAATGGTTTTGGCTTCTTTGCCTTGCAGGGCAGTGTGAATGTCCTGAATGGTGGAATTTAAAAGAGTTTTTGTGCTGTTGGGTAAGCTTGGTTGTTGTTGTTTTATGACTTCAATATCTGCCAATATTCCGGCTAATTGCCCCTTATAATCTGCAAGTTGAATAATCTCGGTGATGGGATTAGCACCTATATCTAAACGCAATTTGTTAATCGCTGTTTGTAGAGATTCTTCGGTTTTGAGTTGGTTGAGTTGTTCTAGTTTGGCTACAGCAATTTGGCGATCGCGCTCTATCTCTAACCGTTGTTTATTCAGTTGGGCTTTAACAGCATCATCAATCAGATATTGACGGTTATTAGCAAGATCCTGTTCTAATTTGGCTTGGGATAGATTCAGTTTTTCAACAGATAATAATTGAGTTTGGGTTTGTTCTGTCCAATTTCGCAATTGGGAAAGAGCATCAACTCGGAATTGAGCGATCGCTAATTCTTCTTGTTTAGCGTTAATTTGCTCTTGGTTATTGCCAATACTTAGTTTTAAATCTGCTAATTCTTTCGCCGCAAGAGTTTCTTGTTGTTTGAGAAGATTTAATTGACTTTCTGCCAGAGTACGAAGTTGGGTAAATTGGGCCGCTTGTTTTTCTGCTTCTGCTTTCAGTTGCCGATATTCCAACATTTTATTGTAAGCATTAGCCGCAATTTGCCGATCTTCAGGGCGAGCAATTCCTTTAACACACCATCCCCCCTTATCACTGGCAAGGTCCTGATAGTCCCGGTAGATAATTTCATAGGTCGCTGCCATGTCATTGTTACGAACGACTTGCAATAGTTTGGCTGCTTCCTGACTACCAGCATCGGTGGCTTTTTTGAGAATATCGTTAACTTTGGTGCTTAAAGTATTCAGTTCCAGTTGTTTTTGAGTGGCTTTGAGGGTGTTATTTTCTTTGAGTTCGGTAATTGCCAGTATGTCTTGGAGGATCTGTTGTTTATCTTTGATAGCACTGAGATATTTATCATTTTGCAGCAGCAAAGAAGCTTGCACGTCATCCATGAGGGCAGTCAGGGCATTACTACTGGCTTCCGCTTGTTCTGCTAATTTTTGCACTTCCGCAAGGGTGGCGCGGGTGTCGGTAAGGAGTTTTTCTAAACTGGAGGTGTCTTTATCGGGATTTTCTAAATAGGCATCCAGCAGTTGATACTGGGTGTCAATGACTTGTTTTTGAGTATTAAGTAAAGTTTGTTTTTGAACAAATGTAGTTTGTTGGGCAATAAGAACTACTTGTTTTTGAGTCAGCAGGTCAATGGATTGATTTAAAAGGGCTTGCTGAGTCAGGAGATTAGTTTGGACATTACCAGAGGCTGTACTTAGTTGTTTGGTAATAGCATCTCTTTGGGTTTTGAGTTGAGTAATGAGGGCATCTGCTTGGGTAATTTCATCGTTCAAAAGCTTGCTTTGTTGTGTCACCCAGTCTTTAACGTCGTTCATTTCCCTCAGAAGTTGTTGTCCTTGAACTTGGAGGTCAGTCCGACGGATGAGAACATCATTAAGAGCAGTTTGATACTCTTGTTTGCTCTTTGTATATTCTGTCCATTCTTTGGTGACATTATTTTTAGCGGTTTCTGCGTCTTTAATGGCCTTTTGTAGTTGAGGTTGTAAGGTGGCCAGCAGTTTTTCCCAGTCAGCTATTTGTTGTTGTTTATCGCCGTTGAGTTGCCGTTTAGCGTCTAATTGGTTGAGAAGGGTGGTAAGTTGAGCTTGGGTAAGGGCGGTTTGGTCAGCTATGCTACTAGCATTTTGCCATTGTTTGAGGATGTCGCTGGTGGTGTTTTGTTGGCTGGTATTAGTTTCTATACCTTTGAAGAGGTTAGCGGCCTGTTCTCTCAAAGATGCCGCTTGTTGGGTATAGGTATCCCAAATAATCCAATTATGATCTACGTGAGTAACGGTAATAGTTTTACTTTTGCCTGAACGAGCTTTTACTTGCCGTTCTTCTGTCCAAGTAGGTCCAGATTTACGGCTAAGTTGCCAATTGGTAGCTGCTTCTTGTTCATACCAAGCAGCTTGAGATAGTGCAGCAGCAGCTTGGGCTTGTTTTTGGGTGATGCTGGCTTTGAGTTGAGCGATTTGTTGTTGAGATTGGTCTATTTCTTTGGTGATTTGAGTTTGCAGATTAGCAAGGGTTGTAGCTTGGTTGAGTTCGGGGAAGTATTTATCACGGGTTGCTTGCAGTCCATCCTGAGCTTCTTTTTTAATGGTTGCTTCACTATCACCGTTAGAAGTCCAAACATGAACATATCCGTTGCCAGAATTAACTAGATGGGTTAAATCGCTTTTACCATCTCCGTTAAAATCTCCTAGCCTGAAATTAAAGTTATTATTATTTACTTGATAGCTAGGATTGGGAACAAAAGCTGGACTAACATCAAAAGTTCCATCTCCTTTTGAGTTCCAAACATGAACATATCCATTACCGGAATTAACTAAATGAACTAAATCGGTTTTCCCATCTCCATCAAAATCACCTGTTTTGAAATTAAAGTTATTATTGCTTACATTATAGTCAGGATTAGGAGTAAATGGAGATTTAACATCAAAAGTTCCATCAGCTTTTGATAACCAAACATGAACATATCCTTTACCACCATTATTGACAAAATGAATTAAATCGGTTTTGCCATCCCCGTTAAAATCACCTGTTTGGTAATTGAAATTATTATTGCTTACATTATAATCAGGATTAGGAGTGAAAGGGGCTTTAACATCAAAAGTTCCATCAGCTTTTGATAACCAAACATGAACATACCCATTACCATTATTGACGAAATGAATTAAATCGGTTTTGCCATCTCCATTAAAATCACCTGTTTGAAAGTTGAAGTTATTTGCATTTACACCATAACCAGCAGCAGGGGTAAATGGAGCTTTTACATCAAAAGTTCCATCAATGCTAGGTAAGGGTTTTGTTGAAGATGTTAGTCTCTTCTCTCTGACATTGAAAATATTTAATGAATCTTGTAAATAAGCTTGTACCTTATCTGGATTTTGTTCAGATTGTAAGGTTAAGTGAGCAGTTTCTAAGCGGAGAGTTTGTAAATCAGAAATAGCTTTTTGTTGATTAGATTTTTTAAAACTATCTATCTCTTCCTGTTGTTTTTTAGCAACATTGGAAAGTGCAACAATTACCCCATTACTAGCAAATCCAATGATATCAGAAAAACCATCTCCATTGACATCGGCTAAATCACGAGGTACTGCATTTTGGCTAATCCAAGTTTGATTAATCCCAAAACCTTGATAAACAAATGTTGCTGGGTTAAAAGTGCCATCACCTTTAGCTAAAGCAGTCCAAACGCCACCACTAGCAAAACCAACAATATCAGCTTTTCCATCTCCATTTACATCTGCTAAAAGGCGTGGATAACTATTCTGATCAGACCAAGTGTGATTAGTCCCAAAACCATCGTAAGCAAATTTGGCTTGGTTAAAAGTACCATCACCTTTAGCTAAAGCAGTCCAAACGCCACCACTAGCAAAACCAACAATATCAGCTTTTCCATCTCCATTCACATCTGCTAAAAACCGAGGTACACCGTTTTGATTACCCCAGCTATGATTAATCCCAAAACCATCATAAGTAAGTTTAGCTGGATTAAAAGTATCAACTCCATAGATTTTAGTTTTTATACCATCAAAAGAGATATTCTGTGTGACTAAAATATCATTCTGTTTCTGCTGAATATACTTTTGTAAATTTGTTTCAATCAGTTGTTCTTGCTTATCATTTGGTAAGTCTAACTGATTGGGTACATCCGCGATTTTATTAGAAACTTCTTGAGAAATTTCATTAATTAACTTAACATTCAGTACAGTATTATTTTTATTTGTTGCATACTCCTTTTCATACTGAGTTAAATTCTGAAGATGCTGTAACTTCCCTGCAATTTCCTCTCCTTGCTGGACTGATTTTTTCTGAAGTTCAATCGCTTCTCCTAAATCATCTACAGTTTTGGCTAAAGCATCTCTATATTTAACCTGTGTATCTTGAATTGCAATAGCTTCATCTAACTGAATTTGATTCAGAGAATAATTAATATCAGGTGTAGCCAGATTTTTCTCAATATAATCCGCTAATTGATTAAATGAAGTCAGGTTATTCTGAAATAAATCACTAATATCAACCGTTAATTTGTGATTTGTTTTTAAATTCTCAACCCAAATATCACTTAATGCTTTAGCTTGCTCTATCAATTGAGGAAGTAAGTCCGCATAACTTTGAATTGTATTAACCTTTATGGCATTATTAACGGCATTTTCCGCCGCTAGTTGAGAATTGAAAGACTGTAATCTTTGCTGATTAACATCTAATTCTTGTAGAGCTAATAATTGATAATGTTGTTTTAATTGCTCTAATTTTTCTTGCTGAATACTAATATCTTGCTTTAATCCCTTGAGGGTATCAGCAGATTGATTAGATTTAGCTAATTGTGCTTGTAATGTGGAAATTTTTTCAGTAAGTTGGGTAATGGAATCCTGCAATAAATTTAAAGATACATCAGTCCCTAACAAATCCTGATTATCTTTAACAAAATCATTTAAATTCTTCTGTGCAGAGGCTTTATCAGTTTTTAATTTATCCGCAGCAGATTGAAGATCATTGACTCGTCGAGTAGTTGATTTAACTGTTTTTTCTTGAGTCGGAATCTGAGTTTTTTCTAATTGTTGTAAATCAGTTTTTGCTTGAGATATTTGTAATTCAATTAAGGCTAAATCTTTACCAGATTCTGTACTATTGAGAGATAGTAGAGTCTTTTTAGCTTCTAAATCATGATAATAAAGCCAAACTTGATTTGTTTTGCTTTCTTGAGTAGCTTGTAAAACAGGCAAGTTTTTATTTAAACTATCAAATTGAGTTTGTAAACCATTAATTTGCTGTTTTAATTGATTTGCTTGCTGTTGATATCCATCCCGCAGTTTTATTTGTTCTCCATCGGTTATCCATCCCCAGATATCCTTAGTTTTGCCACTTTTACCTCTTTCTTGTCCAACTACTCCCCATCGCTGGACATATTGATTATGATAATTAGCTTGATTTTGAGCAGTATTATACTGTTGAGTAAGTTGGTTATAATTAGCAACTAATCCCAGTCCATCTTGAATTTGCTGCTTAATTTGAGTGATTTCTGTTTCAGTTTTGGTAATATTATTTTTGAGATTGTCTATTTGCGCCTTAATCTCAGCCTTTTGTCCGTCAGAATTTTTGGTAATGAGTTCTTTTTTATCGGTTAAATTTTTAAGAGAGTTATTCAATTCAGACTGTTGTTTTTTGAGTTCTAACAGTCGCTCTTGTTCTGTATTGTTATGATTGTTTGCTAAAGTTAATTCTTCGTTGGTTAGTTGTAAATTGGCATTAATAATATCAACTTTGCTATTGAGTTGCTTATATTGATTGGCAGCATTGGTGATATTTGTATCAAGTTTTGGTTGCAGAGATGTGATGAGTTCTCCGTTACTTAATAATCCTAATGCAGCGAGGGATTTGGTTAAATTATTTTGAGATTGCGTTAATAAATCAATTGCTAATTTGGTATTCATGATTAACTCCTGATAATTTTAAATTTTGTTTGAATAATTAAATTCCGTAGGTTGGGTTGACGGTAGGAAACCCAACCGTATTAAATTTGCCGTTGGGTTGCGCTGTTGCTTAACCCAACCTACTTTTGATAAGTGTTATTCAAAAATATATTTACCTTCCTCATCGAGTTTGAGAGATAATTCTCCATTTTCATAGTCATACACTGGTGATTTAAATTTAGGGATGCCATCTATCTCTATGATTTTTCCAGTTTGATCTAAAAATAAAGGAGCTACTACTAAATTTCCTGATTCATCAAATACCCAATTTTGAGTTTGGGGATCTCTCACTGGTATGGGATAGATGGGTAAACCACGAGAACTTTTTAAAATTGTGCCATTTTTATCTTTTAGAGGTTCTAAATAAATAGTTTCTCCTGCTAAATTTTGCACGAGTTCGTTAGTGAATGGGTCTTTGAGTGGAATGGCTTCTGGTTGAGAAATGTCTATTTGCTGGAGTTCTCGGTGATGGGGATGTAAGCTTGGTAAATTCGTTTCCTGAATTTCATAATGTTTCGTATATTGAACAGCAGATTTAGTAAAACCTGTTTTTTCCAATAAGGCATGAACTCCCGTTTGATCTTTGGATACTAATACATCAATGTCGGTAATTTTGAAAGATTCTGCTTTCTTAGTTGCTGCGTCAATTAATAGTTTAATGGTTTCTATTTTCCGGTGTCTTTCCTGGACATATAACCCCAATACTGCACCAACGCGACGAGGTTTAAAAGGATTGTCTAATATCTCAAAATCAGATGGTAAATCTGGCGGTGGTGCTTCATCATAAAGATAGATAGAAATGAATCCAACTAACTCTTTCTCGTACTCCAAAACAAAGCAAAAAGATAAGGGTTTTGCTAATTGATAAGCCACATATCGCTCATAATCAAAATCGGGCATGAGTGGCATTGAGAGGGGGTCAGCAAGCGATCGCGCTTCTGCAAAGGCTTTCCATAAAGGAGCGATCGCACTTGTATCTTCTAATGTTGCAATTCGTTGAATGTATGCCATATTTACTCCAAAATAATTCAGGTTAAAATTCATGGTATTATATATTATTTTTGGGTTAGTTAACCGAATATATTTGGGTTTACACCGAGAAAAGTTAAAGCCATCTTTACAGCTTTCCGGTTTTCTTTGTTAAGATTTGAATATTGTTTGACAATTGCTGGAACAGCCTGTTTAATTGCTAAGTTAATTGTACCCGCAGCAAGGGGTATTCCTAAATATCCTAGTCCTCCAGTTACCATACCTATAGCACTTAAAGTTGCGATAACCACAGCCAATAAACCCGCTAGTTCTGCACTAATTCCTGAAAGAATTATTAAGCCTTTAATGATATCCCCAGCATTAAATGATTCTTTCAACTTTTCTACTTCATTATTGAGATCCTTTTCTAATTGAGACATAATCTATCCTTTGGTTGTAAATGTAAATATTGAAAGTCCAGAAGGTTAGTGAGTGGATAGTTTATTTACATTAATATTCTGATTAATTATCATTACATAATCCTCTCAGTCTCTCACCGTTGCGGCACATTTCTAAAATTCTGTTTAAATTTTTCCCCCATTTTCTACAAGCATCTGTATTACCATCTTGACATTGATCCGAAAGGGGAATATCAGAAATGATGCCTATGTATTTCCATCTATCATCAACTAATTCATACATTTCCCCAGATCGAGCAACTGCTATGGTTGTATTTCCCCATGTTCCAGTTGATATGGGAGCGCCATTTGCATCAAGTCTGACAAAAGTACCACACACATCAAGGCTTACAGCAATCAGACTAAATTTAAAGGGGGAATTTACAGGTTTGCATTCATAAGTTTGAGCATTGACTGGGTGACTATTAATTAATGTGGATGCAATTGTTAAAGATATTCCTATGAACAATGCTTTCATGTTGGTATTCATTGAACTTCTCCAATAATAATGTTTAATTCGTGTTTTGTAAGCCAAGCTTTAAATGATGAGCAATATTAAAGCAATCGCTATCATTCAACATTTTTTTATCTAAAATAATCTATCTTGGATTTGATAAATGTATTTACCTTGTCTTAATTACCGATTTGGTATCAGTTCTGGACTCGTACAATTATTTTTGCCTTTTCCAGTCAAATCAATTCCGTCGCGGACGAAACCAACACATTCAATTGCACGTTGGTTTATATCCGCTCTATTCTGATGGAGTTTCCACATAAATAAAGAAGCACCTGAAATGATAATCAGTATAAAAATCAAGAAGTTTTTCATCACTAATAAAATCCTCTATGCTTTTTGTAAAATAAATTTGTAACTCACAATCAAGTATCAGTGGTGTTGAGAGGGAGTCAGCGAGCGATCGCATTTGTATCTTCTAATGTTGCAATTCGTTGAATGTATGTCATATTGACCCAAGGTTCCTTAATTCATTAGTATATTAATATACTGGGCTTGCAGTATTCCCACTACAAAACTACTCTCTAAATCTAGTGCTTATTTATCCTCCTCTATTAAAACATCCCCTCCCTGAAAAAACTTAAATGTGTATAAATATCCACAATCTACACAATTGTGTAGAATAGAACTTAAATTCTATAGGTAGGGGTTTAGCACGGCTCAACCTCTAGACAACTTATCCATTCCTCTGTAACATTTAGCAACAAATCTATGGATGCACACAAATTTATTGAGATATTTGAACAATTGACATCTACACAACATAAAATATTACGAAAACTCTTAGTTGGGGAAACAGATGAGCAAATTGCCAATTCTTTTCATATTGCCAAATCAACTGTTAGAAAGCACGTTGAAAATATTTGCAAAGCTTTTGAATTACAGAAAAATATAGGTAAGCAATATTCAAAACGGGCGGAATTAGTAGCACTATTTAGCCAATATAAACCTGAGCTAATTAATCCCAATCAAGAAAGTTTAAATACCCAAAATCTAACTCTTTCTGTTGTTATAAATCCTAAAATAGACTGGGGTGAAGCACCTAATATTTCTGTTTTTTATGGACGCAATCATGAACTCAATACTTTATCCCAATGGATTCTTAATGATCAATGTCGCTTAGTAGCTTTATTGGGTATGGGTGGTATGGGTAAAACAGCTTTAGCTAGTAAATTAGCCCAAAAAATTTGTCCTCAATTTGATTATATTATTTGGCGTAGTCTGCGGGAAACACCAAAAATTGAAGATATATTAACAGATATAATTAAATTTATTTTTCAGCAACAAGAAATAGTTTTGCCAGATACATTAGGAGGAAAAATAACCAGACTTATTCATTATTTAAAAATTGCTAAATGTCTCCTGATATTAGATAATGTTGAGTCAATTATGCAAGGTGATAATTATGTGGGAGAATATCTAACGGGCTATGAAGGATATGGTGATTTATTTGCTCGAATAGGCGAATCATTTCATCAAAGTTGTTTAGTAATAACTAGTCGAGAAAAACCCAAGGAAATTACTTTATTAGAAGCAATATCCGATGTTTGTTCATGGCAATTAACAGGTTTAAATGCAAAAGAAGGACAAAGTATATTCACAAAATATGGCTCTTTTTTTGGTTCAGATGATGAATGGAAGGCTGTCATTCAAACTTATGATGGTAATCCTCTAGCCTTGAAATTTGCTGCTGTAGAGATTCAAGAAGCTTTAAATGGTAATATTTCTAATTTTGTGAAAAATTTTTTGAACGAAGGTCAAGTTATTTTTAATAATATTAGAAAACTTTTAGAAGGCCAATTCCACCGCTTATCGGATTTAGAAAAAGATATTATGTATTGGTTGGCTATTAATCGTGAACCCTGCTCAATTTTAGAATTACAAGCAGATATCATTTCATCTTTACCACAACCAGAATTATTAGAAGCTTTGGCTTCTTTACGCCGCAGAACACTCATAGAAAAAAATAATGAAGATAAATTTAGTCTTCAAAATGTTGTCATGGAATATATAACAGATAAGTTAATTGGGGAAGTTTACCAAGAAATTCAAACAGAACATATTCAACTCTTAAATAGTCATGCTCTAATTAAAGCACAATCTAAGGATTATGTGAGAGAAGCACAAATTCGATTAATTCTTAATCCCATAAAAGAAAATTTGCTATTAAATAATGGTAGTAATGCTAATGATAAATTAATTGACTTAATAGCTAGACAAAAACAAAATTTTTATCGCATTCCTAGTTATTTAGCTGGGAATATTATCAATTTACTTTGTCAACTATCCACTGAATTAACAAATTATGATTTTTCCAATTTAGCAATATGGCAAGCATATTTAAAAGATACAAGTCTACATTCTGTTAATTTTAGTCATTGCGATTTATCTAAATCTGTTTTTGCGGAAACATTGAGTCGAATTTTAACAGTAGCATTTAGTCCTAATGGTGACATATTAGCCACTGGTGATACTAATGGTGAAATTAGTTTGTGGTTAGTCACAACTGGTAAAAAACTCGCTAATTGGCAAGCACATCAAAATTGGATTAGGTCTGTAGCTTTTAGTCCAGATGGTACAATTTTAGCTAGTGGCAGTAAAGATAAAACTATCAAATTATGGAACACCAATAATTATCAATGTCTACAAACATTAAAAGGACATACTGATGAAGTTTGGTCTGTAGTTTTTAATCCTAAAGAGTTAAAACTGGCTAGTGGTAGTAATGATAAAACTGTGAGAATCTGGAATTTAGAAACTAAAGAATGTCGGATTTGGCAACAACATACCCAACAAGTTCAATCTGTCGCCTTTAATTTTGATGGCACAAAATTAGCCAGTGGTAGTGAAGATAAAACTATCAGAATATGGGATATGAATACTGGTAAATGTGAGCGAGTTTTAGAAGAACATACAGGTAGAGTATGGTCTGTTGCTTTTCATCCTGATAATTTAACATTAGCCAGTAGTAGCGATGACCAGACAATTAGAGTATGGGATCTTAATAATGGAAATTGTTTACATATTTTAAAAGGTCATAGTGGGAGAATTTGGTCTGTCACTTTTAGTCCTAGTGGTAATAAATTGGCTAGTGGTAGTGGTGATGAAACTGTGAAAATTTGGAATACTAATACTGGAGATTTATTAGAAAATTTACATGACAATAATCATCGAGTTCGTTGTGTTGCATTTAGTCCTGATGAAACCATATTAGTAAGTGGTTGTGATACACAAACTTTAAAACTATGGGATACAAATACTGGAAAATGTCTGAGAACTTTACGGGGATATACGAGTTGGGTACGTGCTGTTAGTTTTAGTCCAGATGGTCAAAAATTAGCCAGTGGAAGCAATGATCAAACTGTCAGGTTATGGGATATTCACACAGGGGAATGTTTGACAACTTTGAGAGGACATAGGAGTTGGGTACGCAGTGTTAGTTTTAGTCCAGATGGTAAAAAGTTAGCCAGTGGAAGTAATGATAAAACCATTAAGTTATGGGATATTTCTAGGGGAAAATGTCTCAAAACACTAATTGGACATAAAGATTGGATATGGTGGATAACTTTCAGTCCTGATGGTGAAATTTTGTTCAGTAGCAGTGATGATAGAACCGTGAAAATATGGGATGTTAATAGTGGAGAATGCCTAAAAACATGGCAACCTTTAAGTAGTTGGATCTGGTCTATGGCATTGAGTCCTAATGGTAAGATTTTGGCTACTGGTGACGATGATTATCAAGTTAGGTTATGGGATATTGACACTCAACAATGCCAGCATATTTGTCTAGGACATTCCTTGCGTGTACAAGCCGTAGCTTTTAGTCAGGATGGCAAAACTCTAGCCAGTGGCAGTGATGACGGGATAGTGAGGCTTTGGGATGTGAATACGGGGGAATTTTTGCAGGAGTTAAAGGCACATTCTCGTGCTGTGAGAGCGATCGCCTATCGTCCTGATGATCAACTATTAGCCACCAGTAGTGATGACCAAACTATCAGATTATGGGATTTTACACTCACAAATACCATCACTTTCACAGAACATACTCAAGGTGTAGAATCAATTTCTTTCAGTTCTCAAGATCCAGTTTTAGCTAGTAGTAGCGAAGATGAAACAATTAAAATTTGGGATTTACAAACTGGTGAGTGTCGAAAAACTCTAAAAATTCACAGATTATATGAAGGTATAAATATCAGCTATGCCACAGGTTTGAATCAAGCTCAAAAAGAGACAATGATAGTTTTAGGTGCTACTATTACTGTAGGGCAGAATTAAAAATCAAAAATTAAAGCCGTAGACAGACTAGTTAGAACATCTATTAATTGTCTTTTTGCAATTACCAATTAAGTAGTCATACAAAATAAATTTTAGATTGGGGAGGGGGAAGAGGGAACGGAGAACAGTTAATAGATAAGGAATATAGAGGTTTTTGTTTATTCCAAAAATGTTAAATTAATTTTGCCTAGCTACTTACCAAGTATGACCCTCAACAGATATGATAAGTAAGGGTTGCTGAATAAATGTGAAAATATCACAGGTAAACGGTTTGAGGCGTTATCAGGTGAAAAAAGTGCAAGATTTTACGAAGTCGGAACTCAAAAACCTTGCACTTAATTTCTACACAAAGGAAAAATCTCTCCTATCGAACTCTTGAAACTTTCACCTGCGATCCACTGAGCTTGTCAAAGTGTCACCTGTCATCACCACAAGACTTTTTGGTGCAAACCCTAAGTATTCACCTGCAGATGATATGAAAAAAATATCCCACCAATAACCCCGTTGGGTATTATTGATGGGAATAAAAGTAGTTTAGTTAAGAGTTTTTCTCTAAAGTAAACACAAATAAAAAACTGGATTTTGATTAAAAATCATCAAGAAACTGACCAATGCGACTAATTACAGGATCAACTTCTTGAGGTTCAAATTCCGGTTCTGGGTCAGGAGGAATATAAGTAAGTGGTTGCTGACCAAGAGTAATTGCCAATTTTGCAACTTGTTGAGTAAGTTGTAACATTTGACTTTCCATCGCCTCCAAACGATGAGACTCTTGGGTAAAAAAACGTTCCTCAAAATTGCTTATTTGACGTTGCATTTCACCGATTTTTTGTTCAATCGTAGTGCTATTTGCTGCCTTAGAAGATGGTTGTACAGATTCTGGGACACACAGAACTTTCCAGAGAGCTTCTTTACACAGGTCACTGAAAGTTTTATCTGGCTGTGTCTCTAAGTAGTTTTCCACCTGTGCCAATAAGCTTTCATCAGCAATTTCTGGATTGAACGTAACTGATTTAACTACCTTTTTTGACCATTGGAACATTAATTTTATGACCTAGCAGCGCGACTAGCAGCAGATAATTGTGCTTCTCCATAAATAAACTGGCCCAAAGCATTAGCTTGGCGAGAAGGCGCAGCTAAGTAAGCTTTAATTTGAGCTTCTTTGAGAAGACGTTGAATATCTTCCCAGAAAAACTCTCCACCACCACCTGTAATAATCACATCAGTTACCCGCTCTGGTAACCACGCTAACACACGAGCGCAAATTTCCCGTGAGAAGTGCTCTGTGAGATTAAGCAGAAAATCATCCAAATTAGTAGGCTTACCAGCGCCTTTAGGACGATAGAAGCGATCGCCTTTGGGCTTATTGACCGCAGAAATCAATGCTAAAGATTGGCTATCAGCACCAGTTATTTCCTGGGCTACCAGTTTATAGAACTGGTTCATACCAAATTCTTCACTCTTGGAAGCACCTCTAGCAAAGTGGAAATTATCAACCATGATCATATCAATAGTTTGGTGGCCAATGTCCACTATCCCCACAGAAATTTTTGTAAACTCAGGGACTGCTACGCCTTTATTTGGTTGAGTCTCTGACCACAGTAAACTACCATATCCTTCAGGCATAACCCAAACTTTGGTAATGTTCAAAGATAAAGATTCACCACGGAAATTTACTACATGAGGTCCGGTGATTAAGCTACTTAACTGTACTTTTTCTTTTTCAAATTGTTTTAAAGATAAGAAAGGTAAACCGAGGACAACAGCAATTTCATCTTTGAGTCTAAAGTACCCAGCACATGATAATACTTTGATCAGTGCATCCTCTACTTTAGATTGGCCAACGCCAAGATTAGCCCCGAAATCGGCTGCTAATTGCCCAACAGCATAGCCACTACCTTGATACTCCAGCCATAAATCCATGAGTGGGTCAGTAGCCTTAGCTTCAAACAGACCGCCGCGAATTTGGTCAATAGATGTCTGCTTCACGTTAGACGGAATAAAAGCCACATGATTGGGGTCACGGCTGACACAGGTTTTGGTGGATGTTCTGCCCAAATCTACACTGAGAATGTCCAAATCCATGCTGAAAGTCGTTTTACCAACAGCATTGGTGGTTTTCGCAGAATTTATCGGTGTGGCTGCAGGTCCTGTCCCCACGGCTGGCGTGCGGTTCATAGAAATGGCAGCTGCATTCATTGGATTGGCTGCGGAGGGTTGGTCTGTCATGAAAGCTCCTATTTAAAAAGTTACTATGCTCATCTTACAAAAAGATCAGCTACAAAAAATTTTAGGTTGGATTAAGTGTAACTAGAAATACGTCAAAGTTGAGAACAGGCGATGGTTAATTTTCTCTAATTTGAGGTTTGTGAAGGCGTTTTCAGGTAAGTATCACATTTTTATTACCAATTTGGTGTTTTTACACTTTTAATTGATTTGCTATCACTGCGTGGGCTTTAGAAATTTTCCCTATGGCCAGCCAAGAGGCCAGAGTGAATAAACTAATAACAATTTTACTTTACTTTAGGTATTTTTGTTATCTCACCGCGATTTTCTCACTGTTACTCAACTCTCTGATTATGTGGGGTTTAGCACTGCTAAACCCCTACCTATCATTTCTCTAGTGTCTATTAGAACTAAATAGTTGATGTTAGAGATTGGACTCTAGATTCAGCAGACCATTCTAATGGATTCCACACTCTTT
Source organism: Cuspidothrix sp. (assembly GCA_046080565.1). GTDB lineage: Bacteria > Cyanobacteriota > Cyanobacteriia > Cyanobacteriales > Nostocaceae > Cuspidothrix. Next base: position 17,843 of record JBJTUF010000263.1, read on the forward strand.
CTTCTAAAGCCATCTGTTCAATTAAACTAGCCAAGCGCAGGGCTTTGAGAGCTTGTTCACCACCAACAGAGGGCTGATTACCACCCCGAACACAGTTGACAAAATGCTCTAGTTCTGCACTGAGTGGTTGAACATTAGTTGTATAGACCTTTTCAATTAAACCATCTTGTCTATATAAAACCTTTTGGTTGTCAAGGTGAGGATTGAGAGCCGTTTGCCGATGGACTAAAATTTCATTGTTGAGAAAATCTGCTTCTGTAAATGAATTTTTACAATGGGCAACTAAACGGCGAATTTTCCGATGAGTTACTTTACTGGCTGTCAGGGTGGCAACAATACCGTTGGCAAACCCTAAAGTTGCCGTTACATAATCTAAATAACCGGAGTCTAAAGAACGAGTACCACTAGCAGTTAATTTCACTACTGGTGAAGCAGCTAACTCTAGCAGCAAATCAATGTCATGGATCATTAAATCCAGCACTACGGAAACATCATTTGCCCGCGCTGAATAGGGACTCATCCGGTGGGATTCTAAGGCCAAAACTTCCTCGGTTTTTAGGACTTGGCTCAATTCTCTAAATGCGGGATTAAATCGTTCAATGTGACCAACTTGCAAAATACACTGGGATTCTGCCGCAGCATTAACTAGAGATTCGGCTTCAGAAATACTAGCCGCTATGGGTTTTTCAATTAAAACGTGGATTCCTGCTAACAAACAATTGATGCCCACAGCATAGTGTAGGCGTGTAGGTACAGCTACACAAATTGCATCTACATGGGGTAGTAAATCACAGTAATCTTCAAAAAACCGGACTTTGTATTTACTAGCGGTTTCTAAGCCACGTTCAACGTTAATATCCGAAACCCCGACTAGTTCTACATCTTTCATGGAACTGAGGACGCGGGTATGATGTTGTCCCATGTTACCAACCCCAATCACTCCTATGCGGATATGTTGTGGCTGGCTGCGCTGTGAGTATAGATTTGGTTCTGACATTGATATGCTATCTTGCACTATTGTTCTCTCCTCAACCACCAAATTTAGAGACGCTAAGCTTGTTATCTTTTATACTTAAACGTCGAGTTTGATTTGTCTTAAACCATCCAGATGGTAACATAGTGATTATCTTTATGAAGAATTTCAAAGTTTAGCTTCAGTTCCCATCATTTTGGTTATCTTTTTTGTCAACTGTCATTAGTTAGTGTATTTTTGTCATGGCTTGCCAAAAATCCTCTGTTTTTTTGTTGACTTGCTAGATTTCTTTATTTCTCAGTACAGATTCTCAAAGATGTGGTTAGATAATTAACTAATCTGATCAACATCTGATTTTTGTCATGTAAACTAATCACTGTTTCTATCAGTAAAATTACAAATCGTTAAATAGTTAATACTCAGAGTATAATGTTTTCTGTGATCTATACAATTGGTGTTCTCGTTCGACAAAGTTTTTTTGTACATATATTTTTGTTTGTTGCATTTTGTTGATTTTCCCATCTTTTGGATACAATTTGTAAAGGAATGGGTAATTAAAGACAGGAGGCAGAAGGCAAGAGGCAAGAGTCAACAGGCAAGAGGCAAGAGTGAGGAAGCTGACAGGGGGACAAGAAGGAGAAAAAGCTTATGTAGTAAGAGATACAGAATGTGGGAGCAAAAAAAGATAAGTAATAAATAGTAAATATGAACTAACAGAGTAAAATGATAAGTGAAATATACCAGAAAGTGTTAGA
>JBJTUF010000264.1:0-8049 GCA_046080565.1 Cuspidothrix sp.
TACGTCTTTTTTACCTGATTTGATTAGTGAACTTGATTATTTAGTGAAGTTTACACAACAAAATCTTATCTTTATTTCTGCTTGACTACCTACTCAATTCTCCTCAAAGTTTTTTTCGACTTTTTCAGCAAACCCTAGTTATAGCTTGGGGTGTGGGTGGATTTTGGGCTGGGGTTTTAATTGGAGTTATGGCTGCGAACATAACTTTCGCTATGTTTGTGGCTGGGCTGACGACTTGGTTTTTAGTTGTGGCTATAATTATGAGAGATATTACGACCGCTTGGGTCATGCCTTGGGCTGTGGCTGGTGCTGTAGCTGGTACTGTGGCTTTGGTTGTAACTATAGCTAATTATCAGTTAGAACAATCTTTTAACAGGTTTTATACTTTTCTAATTTTGGTTACTACATCTAATATAGGGTTAGGTTTAGGATGGATGATACACCAACTTTTTAACCCATCATCATAGTTTGGTAAATATCAAATTGCATTTGATCAGGTTCTTTTAGGTTGAATTTCAAACGCTAATTCAGAACGATAAAAACACACATCAAATGTTAGAAAAAAATTCATGTGTCCCAAAATCAAGGGAGCATTTCGATCTTGCGTCCAAGCAAAAGCCAACTCTACAACTGGAAATTGCTCTACCTTTGCATTTAAAACTAATGCTCGTGCCTCAAATCTAGACAAATTGCCACCTAATGGAACAGAGAGTCTTTGCTTGTCCCAAACTGCTCCCAGTCTTAACCCCATTTCATAGGGTAATACGTTGACACTAGAACCTGTGTCAAGTAAGCCTGAAACCTGCAAAGATTGATTCCGATAACTCAAATTTATTGGCAGATAAGGAAGTGTACTCAATGCACCAAGATTTGGATCAACCTCAGTAAAGGCAAATCGGACTTTATCAACCATGTGTTGCTACTTTTTCCTCTGCTAGTGCTTTTGCTAAGACAGCAGCAGCTTCAAAAGAATCATGTAAACCTTGGCTTGCCACTTTACCTTGAGCATCCAATGGAGTTAAACCAGATTCCTTCAATAACTCTCCTACCAGGAAATTTAGCAGTAATAGCTTGTCTGAGTAAGATAATTCACTAATAAAAGGTAACATTTCAGTCAGAGGCATAGTTTTTTGAGTATAGCAAGTTATATCCATTCTAGAGGGCGATCGCGCCTAACCTAATAAATGAGATCGCATCTTTAACCCAAATTACGCTTCCGGTTCAATTCCCAAAGCCCGTAATTGTGCAGCCAAACGATTTGCTCTTTGTGTTTCTTGTTCGGCTCTTTCTTCACCAGTTAATAATAAATTACCGTGTAAATCCCACCACCGCAACCAGGGTAATTCTGCATTCTGATATTCTCCCTGCCATAAACCCAACTCCACACCCATAGGTGTAATTGGATAATGTCCTCTTTCATTTGCTGCTAATAACTGATATTGTCCACCAATTAATTCATAAACTTCTATACTGGCTTTATTCACCTCATAAATGCCGTAAAAAGGGGTACGAATTACCTGCTCATAAATCCAAAATTTACCGTTCCAAGGAGTTTTATCTCTTTCTTCTGCTCCATTCCCCGAAACAAATTCTAAAACAATTGATGGAGCAATAAATTCTTGCCAAAGGACATAAGAACGGCGCATTTGCCCATGTAATGTAGGTGGTACATTGGGGACATAAAACCAGTCAGGAGCTTCCGTACCGCGTTCTGGAGGGTCAGTAATGCGCCAATAGATACCGCTATCTTGACCTATGCAATATTGTCCGTCAGGATGAATTTTTTTCAATATTGGTTGAATGGAGTCTGTTAGTAGAATGCTTTGGGGATGTTCCTGAAAGTTTTTCACGAATGTACCGTCTGACTCTGGGAGTTGGGTATGATCTGGAAGAGAGGTTTCTGGGTAAGGGCGTAAGTCTTGATCTTCCTGGATATCAGTTGTAAAAGTCATTATGTCCTCGTGCTGGTGTGAGGTTTGTTCTAGTTTAGCAAAATTAAGAGGTAAAGCGATCGCACCTAACCTAATAAATGAGATCGCATCTTTAATCTAAATTACGCTTCCGGTTCAATTCCCAAAGCCCGTAATTGTGCAGTCAAACGATTCGCTCTTTCCTCACCAGTTAATAACAAATTACCTTGCAAATCCCACCAACGCAACCAGGGTAAATCCATATTCTGATATTCTCCCTGCCATAAACCTAACTCAATTCCCATAGGTGCAATTGAATAATGTCCCCTTTCATTTGCTGATAATAATTGATATTGTCCACCGATTAATTCATAAACTTCTATACTGGCTTTACTAACTTCATAAATGCCATAAAAAGCGGGTTTAATTACTTGTTCATAAATCCAAAATTTACCCTGCCAAGGAGTTTTATCTCGTTCTTGTGCGCCAGTTCCTGAAACAAATTCTAAGGCAATTAATGGCGAAATATATTCTTGCCATAGCACATAAGAACGGCGAAATTGACCATTTAATAAAAGTGGTACATTGGGAACATAAAACCAATCTGGAGCTTCTGCACCGCGTTCTGGAGGTTCAGTAATACGCCAATAAATTCCTAAATCTTGACCAATACAATACTGACCATCTGGATGACGTTTTTGTAATATTGGTGTGATGGACTCTGTTAGTAGAATGCTTTGTGGGTGTTCTTGCCAATTTTTCACGAATGTACCGTCTGACTCTGGGAGTTGGGTATGATCTGGGAGGCTGGTTTCTGTATAGGGAGGATCTGTAGTAAATTTCATAACTTTCTCGGATTTGATAAGGTTTGTTTTAGTTTAGCAATATATGATAGTTTCGAGAGTAATTACATCTAGCCTTATCAACAGGGATTGATAAATAAATTGAAAACCCTAACTATAACAATACCTTAGCCAAATTGAAAAAACTCTTGATTCGTAGGTTGGGTGGAGGCACGTTCGCGTAGGGTGGCGTTAGCCACAACCCAACAAATGTGTTGGGTTTTGCTTCGCTCAACCCAACCTACATAAAAATGGCAAAGGTATTGTATAAATTTACATTTAATTAGCTTCATTGTCTTCTACCTCTAAAATTCCCACTAAAACTTGACTTAAATCTAACAAATCATCAGGAATTTTAAATAAATTAATATCTTGGACAATTTGTTTTTGGTTTTTATCTAATTTACCAAAACGCCAAATATCACCCATTGTTACTGCACCATAAAGGATATTTTGTGTTTCAATTTCAGCTAAGGCGATCAACTCTACCGCTAACTGAGTAAAACCTCTAGTTAAGTCATCGTTTTTGGCTTCAATAATGAGTAAACTATTTTGGGAACGTAATAAATAATCTAAAGTTCCTTTTAACCAATCATTTACCCTTAAAGGATATTCAATTCTTAACTGACAATGACAATAATGAACTATTTCTAACAAAATTGGTGAGACTAAAGTTTCTCTTCTAGCCGTTTCATTACTTAAATTAATAAATGGTAAAATATCATCTAATTTGTTTTTTATTTCTAAGAACTTTTCTAAACTATTGGTAATTTTGGGTAGAGATAAACGGGACTTTTGTAATGAGTAACCTAATTCTGCTAATATCTCATCAGCTTCGTAGGCTAGTTCAAAATAAGAACAAAAAGTATAAGATTGATCCTCTTGTAATATTTTGAGTTTTGACATTGTAAGATTTGATGAGATTTGTTTTAGTTTAGCAAGATGGGGAAAAAAGAAAAAGTCATGCCCTGTGGCGATTGGCTAACGCCAGCATTTTTAACCTATAATCTCAATCATATTACGCTTTCCCCTCCTGCCTCCTGCTTAGGGAAAAGTTTCCCAAGCTTGGGCTACCAGCTTACTCAACCAGCGTCTTTGTTGTTTATCTAATACCGGGTCATCAGCCAACACCTGAGCAGTTAATTGGTCTAAAGACTGCCCCTGAGCGCGAACAACCTTGACCACACCAGCAATAACCGCCGCTACTAACTCTTCATCAACCGGCTGTTTTCTCAGTGCAGATATTTCTTGGGGACTGTCTGGGATAGGATAATTCATGGCATTAGTTTACAAAATTTACAATATGAACAAAAAACTTGATAAATCATCAAAATTCTTCATCAAATCTTTATGAAGCTAATTAGGGCAGAGTTTAGCTTAACTTATGCCACTTTTAAATCTGTCTGAGTGAGTAGATTCATGATCAAATATCAACATAATATGCAAGAACTTCTGTATTTAGAAATTCCTACACCTGACACAGAATCAGTACGTAAATGGATACAAACAGATTTTGTAGTAGACAATGGGGAAAAACTCATCACCCCAGATGGTTTTCGCCTGAGAATCCCAGTTAAAAATAATACTTTTAATTCAGTAGAACTATCTGTTTTTGTCTGGTCGGTACAACGGACAACTTACCTAAAAGTATTCCGTTGGGGAGATAAACCTTTCCCTGGTGAGAAAACCATTCTCCAATCTCTCACCCAAGAAATCAGAAGCAGCTTTCCCAACCGCTACCCCGAACCACCGACAATTAATACAGAAAAGTCAATTTTCGCAGAGTTAGAACCCTATTATCCCCTCACGGTCAAGTATTTTCAGAAAATGCCGAATGGGGAATACGATCTTAACAGGGCTTACTGGTGGGAGCAACGGTGGCGAGAAGGTGTGAAAAATCCTCAAAAACCCCGTGAGGTAATCTTTTTTCACAACAACAGTAGGGAAGAATCCCCTCCTCCCTCTTCACTGTCACCTGTCACCTGTCCCCTGTCCCCTTCTTCCAATCCTGAATATGACATTATTTACATTGGTGGGGCTTTAGGGTCTATTCATGCCGCACTTATGGCTAAATTAGGCTATAAAGTGCTATTGATAGAAAGATTACCTTTCGGGAAAATGAACCGAGAATGGAACATTTCCCGTGACGAAATTCAAAGTTTAATCAATTTGGGTTTGCTGACTAATGATGAGGTAGAAACAATTATTTCTAGGGAATATAAAGATGGTTTCAATAAGTTTTTTGATGCTAATAATCCCCCCAATTTAAAATCTCCCACGCTGCATACACCCACCGTTCTGAATATAGCTTTAGATTCAGAAAATCTACTTAGATTATGTGGGCAAAAACTCCAAGCTGCTGGTGCTAATATTTGGGATCAAACTGAATTTATTCGTGCCGATATTAGCAATTCTCAAGTTACTATTAATGTCAAACATTTACCCACTGCTAAGGAAAAACAAGTTAGCGGCAGATTATTAATAGATGCCATGGGAACAGCTTCCCCCATTGCTTGGCAATTAAACGGAGGTAGAGCTTTTGATAGTGTTTGTCCCACTGTAGGCGCAGTAATTGAAAAAGGCTTTGCACCTGGAGTATGGGATGCTGAATATGGGGATGTCCTCTACAGTCATGGAGATATTTCTAGAGGTAGACAATTAATTTGGGAATTGTTTCCTGGTGTTGGTGAAGAGTTAACAATTTATCTATTTCACTATCATCAAGTCAATACGAAAAATCCTGGTTCTTTATTAGAAATGTATGAAGATTTCTTCACCATTTTGCCAGAGTATCGTCGTTGTGACATGGAGCAGCTAGTATGGAAAAAACCCACATTTGGCTATATACCCGGACATTTTAGTACAAGTAGTAGCGATCGCACAATAGCCTTTGATAGATTAATTGCCATTGGTGATGCTGCCTCCCTCCAATCTCCTCTAGTATTTACCGGATTTGGTTCTTTAGTCCGCAATTTAGAACGATTAACAACCCTGTTAAATATTGCCCTCAAGCATGATTTATTAACCAAGCAGCACTTAAATAAAATTCGTGCTTATCAAAGTAATGTCGCCGTTACATGGTTATTTTCTAAAGGAATGATGGTTCCCACAGAAAAATTTATAGCACCACAATTAATCAATTCCATGCTAAATACCTTCTTTGGATTATTAGCAAATGAACCTCTAGAAATAGCAGATAATTTCATTAAAGATCGGTGTGATTGGTTCACATTTAACCGTCTAGCATTAAAAGCAGCTATGAAAAATCCAGCCTTATTAATCTGGATTTGGCAACTAGCAGGTTGGCAAGATTTATTACGTTGGCTTGGTAATTATGTTAGCTTTGCCCGTCATGCTTTAGTTAGTTCCATATTAGAAAATTGGTTGCCACAATTTTTAAAATGGAGTCAATCTTGGTTAGAAATTCGTTTTCCAGGATTATGGTTGCAACTGTTAGCAATTAACTACGCTATTTCTACAGGTAGGCCACGCTTACCGCCCGCTTTGCGTTAGTTTAAACTAACGCGAGTTACATGAACCTCTCACCAACCCCTCTCCGATGTGGAAGGGGGCATATTATTTTTTAGAAATTATTTCTGGATAACTGGATAACAAATAAAGCTAGAAGTGACTTAGGAAAAAATCATATAGTCCGTCCCAGTTTAATGAAGTACATAGGAATTTACTTTTCCCCGTTTCCTCGTCCCTCAAATAAAAAAACTTTGTACCCCACTATCATGGTAAAGACCATAGATTGTCAAAGGATTGATTCAGCTTGCGATAGTTACCATTTAAGTGTAAGATATCGTGAACCTAGTAAAATTTAAGATATAAGCAATGACTAAAAAACGTATTTTAGTTACAGGTGCAAGTGGCTGTATCGGTCACTATATCAGTGAAAGTTTAATTCAAAATACTAATCACGAATTGTATCTACTGGTAAGAAACCCCAATAAACTACAAGTTGATACTACAGTCCGTCCAGGTATTACCATTCTCCAGGGTGATATGCAGGAAATTGGTAAATTTGAGAATTTACTCAAAACAATTGATGTTGCTGTCTTAACAGCCACTTCCTGGGGAGGAGAGGGAATTTTTGATATTAATGTCGTTAAAACTCTCGAATTAATGAATTTATTAAATCCTGAAAAATGTGAACAGGTAATTTATTTCTCTACTGCGAGTGTGTTAAATCAAGATAATCAACCACTCAAAGAAGCTGGAGAAATTGGTACAGATTATATCCGTTCTAAATATGATTGTTTACATCAAATTGAACAATTAGCTATTTTCCCGAAAATTACTACAGTTTTTCCAACCTTAGTTTTGGGAGGTGATGACACAAAACCATATTCTCACCTCACATCTGGTATTCCTGAAGTTACCAATTATATTAATATCATTCGGTTTTTACAAGCTGAGGGCAGTTTTCACTTCATTCATGGTAAAGATATTGCGACAGTTGTACAATATTTTATTGATTATCCACCAGAATCAGGAGATCCGCGCCGATTTGTGTTAGGACAATCTTGCTTAACTGCTAATCAAGCGATAGAGGCAGTATGTACTTATTTAAATAAAAAGATTTATTTCCGTATTCCTCTATCTTTAGGTTTAGCTAATATCATTATTACCTTATTCCGTATTCAAATGGCGGCTTGGGATAGATTCTGTATGAATTATCGTTATTTCCGCTATGCTAATGCCATTAATCCTAGTAGCTTTAATTTACCAAATTACTGTGCAACAATGACTGATGTTTTGAAAATTAGCGGTGTAAAACCGAGAAAAGCTATATAAGCAGTTATGAAAAATAAATTTCATATTTAGGTGACACTTCAACAAGCTCAGTGCATCGCCGGTGACAGTTTCAAGATTTCGATAGGAGCGATTTTTCCTTTGTGTAGAAATTAATTAAGTGCAAGGTTTTTAAGTTCCGACTTCGTAAAATCTTGCACTTTTTTCACCTGAAAACACCTCAAATCCTTTACCTGTAATATTTTCACATTTATTCAGCAATCCCTATTTACAGTCGTTGCGAGAGAAGCGAAGCAATCACAAGAGTTGAGATTACCTCATTTCACTTCGTTTCATAACCCCTCAATAATGTTCCCCAAACAAAAAAACGCCCTCCGTGAGGAGGGCGTTTTTTATTCAACTAAACCGTAGAGATTAACCGTTGATAGCAGGAGCAGTTAAAGCAACAGGAGCAACATCACCAGCAGCTAAGTCTAAGGGGAAGTTGTGAGCGTTGCGCTCGTGCATTACTTCCATACCTAAGTTAGCGCGGTTGATTA
>JBJTUF010000265.1:0-3461 GCA_046080565.1 Cuspidothrix sp.
TTCTAACACTTTCTGGTATATTTCACTTATCATTTTACTCTGTTAGTTCATATTTACTATTTATTACTTATCTTTTTTTGCTCCCACATTCTGTATCTCTTACTACATAAGCTTTTTCTCCTTCTTGTCCCCCTGTCAGGACTTTGTGTGATGGTTGGTACTCTAAACAGTGATTGGTAATATTGTCTGCATCAGGATATCCAGGATGATAGGATTTACAGGATAATACAGTGATTAAATCGGAAAACCTCTAGGGGCGGGGTTTGCCCGCCCTTGATTGTATTTCATCCGACCGATAACCGCTATAACACCTTACTAGCAATTTGGAATATTAGTCATTTTTATAGGTTTTCCACCTTGATTTAAAGATGCTGTTAAAGCTGATAGAATTTCTACTAATTCTTGACCTACCCAACCGGAAGAAATCAAAGAAGGAGAATTAGTTAAAATACAATTTATAAAGCTATCACAAACTACTTTTAATGGTTCGGCTTTTTCAATTTCTAATATTTCTTGTTTTTGATTAATGGGAATAAATAAATTTCCTTGTTGCTCAAATTCACCATGAATTAAAGTTAAAGGTGATGATGGGGACATTTCATCAAATATTAAAGTCCCTTGAGTTCCTACTACTCCTAATCTTCTTTGTTTATCGGGATTTAACCAGCATAGATGAATATAGGCTTGAAAGTTATCTGGATAGGTCAAGGTGATCCAAACTAAATCAGCTAGAGGCGGAGTTGGCGGTATTAATTCTTTGTTTCCCTTCTGTAACCATACTGTACCAGTGGCTTGTACTTGTACTGGTAATTTACCTAACCAATTATTAAAAATGGCAATATCGTGAATTGCTAAATCCCATAGTGCATCAACATCTTGGCGAACTGGTCCCAAGTGGCTACGGGTAGCATAACCATAACGTAAATTACCTAAATTACCAGATTCAATTACGGTTTGACCCCGTTGAACTGCGGGATGAAATAAGTAGGTATGGTCAACCATGAGTATCAATTGTTGATATTCTGCTAGGTGACAGAGTTGGCGACATTCTTCGGGATCAATGGTGAGGGGTTTTTCTGCTAAAACGTGATATCTTTGCTCTAAAGCATCTTTAATTAAGTTATAGTGGGTGGTAGCTGGTGTAACAATGACGACGGCTGATAGTTCGGGAATTTGTTTTACGGTTTCCCAATCAGTTGTTAATAATATATTTTCATCTAAATTAAATTGCTGTTTAATGGCGGTTAATCTTTCTGGATGATGGTCTAATACGGCGACTACAGTAACTTGAGAATGCGCTAAAAAGTTGCGAAGTAAATGTACTCCCCAACGTCCGACCCCAATAATTGCAATTTTAATATTTGTCATTTTTTTAGTTGTCGGTGGATATAGGATTTTGGAAATTTTATAGGGGTAAGTTTTGAGTTAAAGCTGTAGCTAGGATAATTAGTACATTATTAATCCTTGAAATCTATATATAACAAGGCTTTACCCACTGCCTCTTGCTATAATTACTCATTTGTAACTGGGGAGGTTACAGCTAAATAGGCTTCTTTTGCAGCGGCCTGTTCAGCAGCTTTAATGGATCGTCCTTTGCCTTGTCCTAACATTTTTTCATGTAACCAAACTTCAGCAAAAAAACGTTCATGAGTTCGATGGGGTTGATTAATTTCCACAACTCGATACTCTGGTAAAACTTTAAATTGTGCTTGAGTCCATTCTTGTAAGGCGGCTTTATAATTAAGTCGAGCCGGATCAAGGCGGATTTCTTTTGTCAGGTGTTGAAAATGGGGATCTAACCAAGGACGGATGAGGTCTAAATTATTAGTGCTAAGATAGAGCGCTCCTAGAACTGCTTCAAAAGAATCTGCTAGTCGTGACTCTTGGCCGATATGATCAGCAGTGGCACTACCAGCTACTAATAAGTATAATTCTAAACCATATTCTCTGGCTAGTTGGGCAAGTATGCGATCGCTCACCAATACTGAACGAATAGCCGCAAAATCACCTACTGAACAATCAGGGTAATGCTCCCATAATACCACGGCTGCTACTAGACGTACCACCGCATCACCAACAAATTCCAGTTGTTCATAGTTGGCGGTATCAGAAACCGTGGGATGAGTGAGTGCTAAATCTAACAGTTCCCATTTAATAGGTGCATTGACTGACAAACCTAATTTTTGGACTAAACTTTCAAGCTGCCGTTGACGGCGGGGATAAACGCGGGACATTGAGTAAGTTGGGAAAAAGGGGCTAATATAGCGGGAGGCAGGAGGCAGAGGGCAGGAGACAGGAGGGAAAGCCTGATCCTGTATGATTTTTAATTTTCAGTTTTTATCTCATTCAACTGCATACGGCTATAACTCTTAACTTAGCATTAAATTATCGGGTATTTAGTTTAAATTAGGCTCTACTATTCCCATTATGTAAAATAACATTTATTGTAGGTTGGGTTGAGGTACGAAACCCAACACCCTTTATTATCCTAATCATAATGTTGGGTTTCACTTCGTTTTACTCAACCTACAAACTAAAAACTATTTGATTACTTATTTATTAATTCCGTTAAATAATCATCTAAAATTTGAGGAGTTTCAGCATAAACACTAAATACTTTAAGTGCTTCTTCATTACTAAGGATAGGATTTCGGCTCGTATAGTCATTATTAAAAGTGAAACTTAATTTGGCTGTGATGAATAATTTACTTCTATTAGAGTCTATTAAAATTAGCCTTAAAAAGACTAACAAAAACCACATTTCATATTTACCTCTAAAGACCTGATAATGTTCACAATTAGTAAATTCAGCAATTTTATTATTTAAAATATCTTCTTCCACATCTGGAGCGTTGGGAAAAGTTTGTTTGATTTTCTCCAAGTCATAATTTGCCGTGACTGACTCTAAATTAAAAGTAATAAAATCTTTGGGAAAATTATCATCTAAATTTACACTTGTTTCTGTTGCTGTTGTATTTCTAATTGCTATCAAACAAGCATACCAAGCATTAAATAAAGCTGTAGCTTTATGAAATTCTTCTTGTCTATCTTTAAAAAGAGTCATACAAACTTGAAAATCTGGATCACTAACCTCGGATAAATGAAATTCGTTTTTGAGAAGTTCTTTAAAAACATTTACTGAAACATAAAAATTTTCAATAGAATAACAAGGTGTTTCAAATATTGGTGGGTTATGAGGTAGTAAAGGTTCATTAAAATCTCTATCAATGAAAAATGCTTTTTTATATTTATCATATTCTCTATGAATAGTAATAAGCCGGTAAACTTCTAATACTTTATCTCTACCACCGCACATGATTGGGCAGGGCTATTTCATTCTAAAAAAGAGGATAAAATGGTAGAGATAATCAGGCATCTATGAGTAAGAAAAATGTCAGAAATAGCAATTATAGAAGCATTCACAGACTTACAAGACCCCAGAAGAACCGCAGGACAACGCC
>JBJTUF010000266.1:0-9367 GCA_046080565.1 Cuspidothrix sp.
TGACTTCGTTTCCCAAGAATTACGGGCAGCAGAAGATCCAGAGTTTGAAACTTTCTATACCAAAAACATTTTGTTAAATGAGGGTATCCGCGCTTGGATGGCTCCTCAAGACCAACCCCACGAACAGTTCATATTCCCTGAAGAAGTACTACCTCGCGGTAACGCTCTCTAAGAATGAGTTACAGGAGTTCAGGAATTACAGTATTACGTCAGTATAACTTAATGTATGATTATTCTGAACTACTGAATTATGAACTCCTGTATTCCTTCTCCCAATTTCTGTGCTATAGTATTTTAAGGTTATAAACCCAGAGTATTTTACTCTCACCCTTTTGAAACGAAGACCGTTTAGGCAATAAGGAGGTGATGCCCATGATAGAAAGTAGTAAAACCATGGGTCATCAGGTTGCAGTTAGCCGGCTGTGCGCCGGGGCTGTTCTCTAAAAGTTAGCCTTAGTTCTATTGAGATACTAAGTTAGCTCAACTGTCTAGGCTGAACATCGGAGTTCCTTCCGGCAGTCTGGTTGCAATCTGAAGACCCGCTAGACCGCCCTGAATTAGATTATCTAATCTATATCAGGGCGGATAGTTTTTTATATACCTTGTCAATTGTCTCTAAGTTGGGTGAAGCCATAGCATAGATAAAGGCTTTTTCCAATTTAGAAAAGATATTTCAGCAGGTGAGAGCGTTGGAAACCTGTTATTGATAAGATTTTATAATTCTTCAATGTTTCTCTTTCCTAAGACCATTTCTTTATGAGGCTGCGCCTAATTTTTTAATTTTCTGTTTTCCTTCTCTGCCCCTCTGCGGTTCGTTCCTATCTAAATTTGCCGCATCTTTATACAAAATTGGTATAAGAGCAACCTACAACTATTGTTGAGGTGTAGGGAACATCAATTAATAATCAACCATCATAGTTTATAACTTAAGACAAAAAACTGGATCATCATTGACTAAATGATGATAGTGAAAGTTATTAATTGTTGGTATCTTTCACAACATAGCTAGATTTTTGATTCTTCAGGTTCGTTTGCTAGGTTTATTAGATAGGAACACTTTGTAATTAATGTAAACTAGTCAAAATTACTAGGTATAAACAAAATTATATTACCAGAAAATTGACATTTACTTAACCAAAAAATCTTATCTTGATCATTAGCAATAAATATAATATAATGGGTGGATATGATTAAAAGTTTTTGCATAAGTTAATTGCATGGAAATTTAACGATTTGTTAATCAGGTATTAGCTTTGTAAAAACTAAAATAGTATTAGTGGCAAGCCATGCCTAATACACAGGTTTCAACAAGATGTCGCATTTCTAAGCAATTAGCTACAGCTAACTTAATTTATTCATATACGGTGTGAGGAGAAAAGAAAAAATGTCTAATATTTTGTGGAAATCCCTGGTGGTTAGCCCAGCATTTTTAGGAGCAGCGTTGTTAGTATCGTCAACAGCGATCGCTACACCAACAACAAACAACGCTAATCCAACTACCACCACGGAAGCATTATCAGTAGAAACTTCCGCCACAACAGAAGTTTCCCCACAGTCACAAGCAGTAGCACCAGAAAGCAAAGAAGCTCAACTTTTAGCTCAAGTTAACCGCTACAGCAACGAAAACAACGATTCTCTATCTCAGGTAACATCAGTTTCTCAATTTACTGATGTTCAAACAACAGATTGGGCATTCCAAGCTTTACAGTCTTTAGTAGAAAGATATGGTTGTATAGCAGGTTATCCCAATGGCACATTTCGCGGTAATCGAGCTTTAAGCCGTTATGAATTTGCTGCTGGTTTAAATGCTTGTTTAGATCGTGTAAATGAATTGATTGCCACAGCAACGGCTGACATGGTAACAAAAGAGGATCTAGCAACATTACAGCGTTTGCAAGAAGAATTTTCTGCTGAACTAGCAACTTTACGTGGTCGTGTAGATTCTTTAGAAGCAAAAACTGCTGAATTAGAAGCTAATCAATTCTCAACAACCACAAAACTCAAAGGTGAAGCGATTTTTGCAGTCACCGATACTTTTGGTAGTGAAATAGGTAGAGCTAACCGGGCAGTTTTCCAAAATAGAGTTCGTCTCGGTTTGGAAAGCAGCTTTACAGGTAGGGATATGTTAACAACCCGTCTAGCTGCTGGTAATGCGTCAGCCTTTGATTTAAAAAATAAGGATGGCTCTTCTATCACTGGTGGTGCAGTTGGCAAACAAACCTTTGAAGTCGGTGGCACAGACAATAACTCTGTCAAAGTTGATAAATTAACCTATGAAGCACCTGTAGGGCCAGCAAGAGTTTATATTGCGGCTACTGGTGGACAACATAGCGATTACGCATCCGTTAATAATCCCTACTTCTTCGATAAAAGCGATGGTGGTAAAGGTGCTTTAACAACGTTTGCCTCTGAAAGTCCTATTTATCGCATTGGTGGCGGTTCAGGTATTGCTTTGAACTTACCTTTTGGTAAACCTGGCGATAGTTTCTTAAAGCCAAGTTCCTTAACATTAGGTTATTTAGCTTCAAATAACACAGTCTCAAATGCTGCTAATCCTGCCCCTGGTCAAGGTTTATTCGATGGTAATTATGCAGCTTTAGGTCAGTTAAACTTTAACCTTGGTAATCGCGTTGCTTTAGCTGCAACTTATGTACATGGTTATCATGGAGCAGGTACGAGCTTATTTGATTCAGGAATTGGTAATACTCCTGTAGTAGGTACTGCACAAGCTAATACTCTCACTCCTGTCCGCCCTCCTGCTGTGCTTACTGGTCCTAGCTCCAGTAACTCCTACGGTTTTTCTGCTGCTTTCAAACCTAGCAACAAACTTTCTGTAAGTGGTTTCGTTTCTTACCATGACATTGTGAGTGAAGTAGGTACTGGCACTAAAGAAGCTTGGAGTTATGGACTAGGTGTAGCTTTACCTGATTTTGGTAAACCAGGTAACGTTTTAGGTATCTTTGGTGGCGCTCAACCCTATTCATTAGGTGCTGGTCGTGGTAGTGAAATACCATTCCAAGTTGAAGGCTTCTACAAATATCGTCTTTCCGATAACATTTCTATTACTCCTGGTGTAATTTGGGTTACATCTCCTGGACAAACTAATGGCAGTAATGATGCCTTTATCGGTACACTCAGAACTACCTTCAGCTTCTAAACAGTTAAAAATCTGTTAATAAATTTGTAATTTATTTTACCCTGCCATGAGGCGGGGGTTTTTTTGTGGACAGATAAACCCCAGTCAAGAACCGGAGTATACTAAAGAAGGGTTATGAGTGTTGACAGGGAGAGAAATTTAGATAGTTCTTTCTTCTGATACCAATTTGAAAAATGATTGTTACAGATGTAGTTTGGGTTGTTCGCGTCAGCGTTGCGGAGCAATGAGACGAAATCCAACTCTCTAAAATCTTGTAAACGTTGGGTTTCATTTTGTTCAACCCAACCTACGCATCTGAACTCCTCTATGGCTGTTCGCCCCTACTGACTACTTACCAATCCAAAATTCAAAATTGGGTGATTGCCTGTGGAACTATCGTGTAAATCGGAATACGCAGTTTTGGCGTTATTAGAAATGGCAACTTATTATGAAATCGGTGAACCGATGCAAATTCGGCAAATCGCCACGCAACAAAAGATACCAGATCGCTATTTAGAACAACTGTTAGCAACTTTGCGCCGTGGGGGTATAGTTAAAAGTCAAAGAGGTTCAAAAGGTGGCTATTTATTGGCGCGAGAACCAAGGAAAATAAGTATCTTTGATATTTTAGAATGTTTAGAAGGTTTGGATGTGCATACCAAAGACCAAAATCCTCAGCCTACAAGTGTAGATAGTTCTGTGGTAGGAGAAATTTGGCAGGAAGCACGTCAAGCGGCAAATTCAGTGTTACAAAATTATTCGCTTCAGGATCTTTGTGAAAAAAGAGATTCTCGAAGACAGTTAGATATCATGTACTACATTTAAGGGCATCAAAACTGATCATGCGAGTTGTTGAAAATATTACGGAATTAGTAGGACGGACACCCCTAGTCAAGTTAAACAGGATTCCCCAAGAATTTGGTTGTGTGGCGAAAATTTTGGTGAAATTGGAAAGTATGAACCCGTCTTCATCGGTAAAAGACCGAATTGGTGTAAGTATGATTACGGCGGCGGAGGAAGAGGGATTAATTAGTCCTAGTAAGACGATTTTGGTAGAACCAACATCGGGAAATACGGGAATTGCTTTGGCAATGGCGGCCGCAGCTAAGGGTTATAAGTTAATTTTAACTATGCCAGAAACCATGAGCGCGGAACGGCGGGCGATGTTGAGGGCTTATGGGGCAGAATTAGAACTGACACCGGGAATTGAGGGGATGAGTGGGGCTATTCGTCGGGCGCAAGAAATAGTGGATAGAACACCTTATGCCTATATGTTGCAACAGTTCCGCAATCCGGCCAATGCCAAAATTCATCGAGAAACCACTGCTGAGGAAATTTGGTCAGATACGGATGGCCAGGTAGATATGATTGTGGCGGGTGTGGGAACTGGAGGAACGATTACTGGGGTGGCAGAAGTGCTGAAAAAACGTAAATCGAGTTTTCAAGCGATCGCTGTAGAACCTGCTAACAGCCCTGTGTTATCTGGCGGTAAACCAGGCCCTCATAAAATTCAGGGTATTGGGGCCGGTTTTATTCCCCAAGTCTTAAAGGTAGAATTGATTGATGAAGTGATTACGGTTAGTGATGACGAAGCGATCGCTTTTAGTCGCAAATTAGCCAGAGAAGAAGGACTACTATCGGGAATTTCTAGCGGTGCTGCCCTATGTGCAGCCGTTCGTGTTGCCCAACGTCCAGAAAACCAGGGACGCTTAATTGTCATGATTCAGCCCAGTTTTGGCGAGAGATATTTAAGTACACCTTTGTTCCAAGACTTAGAAACCCAGAACGGAATTAAAAATTAAAAATTTCATAATTTAGGAGTTCAGGAAAAATGAAGAATGCAATACCTTTTGCCTTTTGCTATAGCGGTATGCACTTGAATGAGATACAGAATTTACCGAAAAAACTATACACCAAAGGACTTTCAAATCTGTTCCCTGTTCCCTATTCACTGCTATATACATTGTTAGTTAACAATCTATTGGATTAATGTCCCATTATAACCACTACGACACCTTAAAAGTTAGTAACCATGCCAGCCAGGCGGAGATTAAGCAAGCATATCGCCGCTTGGTGAAAATTTTTCATCCTGATAGTAATAAAGAAATCGCAGATAATGAGCAAATTATTCGTGTCAATGCGGCTTATGAAGTTTTAAGTGATAGTAAAAGTCGCCTTGATTATGATGAAAAACTCCGTCACAGTCAACAAAGATTTGATCAATTTCGCCAGAAACGCACAGAATCGGCTCAACAACATTACAAAGCAACTAGGAAAAATAGAAAAGATGTTGATGAGAATATTGAAGAATGGTTACGTTTAGTTTATAAACCAGTTAGTCGCTTACTGGCAACAATTGTCAACTCTTTAGCAGAACAAATTGAGGATTTAGCAGCAGATCCTTTTGATGATAATTTATTAGATGATTTTCAAAATTATTTAGATTCTTGTCGAGAAGATTTAAAAGACGCACAAATTAAGTTTCGTTCTTTACCAAATCCCCCTAGTTTGGCAGGAACAGCAGCACATATTTACTATTGTATGAGTCAACTAGGGGACGGAATAGAAGAGTTGGCATATTTCCCATTAAGTTATGATGATCGCTATTTACACACAGGACAAGAGTTATTTAGAATAGCGAAAAGATTGCTGCGTGAAGCACAGGAATCTGTGAATAAATGAGACATTCTCAAAGTTAAAAAATATTATCTAATACCAATTCTGCATAAAGATGCTCCAAATTTAGATAGGAACGAACCGCAGAGGCACAGAAGACACAGAGGAGGAAAATGGAAGATTAAAAAATTAGATGCAGCCTCATAAAGAAATTGTATAAGTAGGTAAACATAATAAAACTAAAGTGTGTAAAAAAAAGTAAAATCACTCAAAGCTTCTTGCTTCTTACGTTGCCATAAAAAGAATTTTTAATGCCAACCTACTTATTAACCGATAGGATAACATCCCGGATTAACTGCATGAATAAACTCACTACCAGCCAGAGGTCTACCTCTTTTATAAGCGGCTTCTTGTGGTTGTCCCCAACCTAATTGTAAAACTATTTCTAAAAAGTTCGGGTTTTCCCATTTTAATAAAGTTGCCCATTCTGTTCTTTGAACAATTCTTTCTATATCTATTTTGGCAATTTGTTGATGTTGTTTACCATTGCTAAAACTTAAATATAAATCCATTGTTGCTGTTACCATATACCAAAAGTCTAAAATAGAATCTTTGGCAGATTGCAACATTTCTAAATCAGTTTCTAAGGCAATTAATTCAGCATCAATTTCTGGATAATGCAGATGTTTTCCCTTCACAGTAATATCTTTCCAGATGATTCCAGAAACTCCATTTTCTCGTTGATATTGATGAATAGAGGCTTTAAAATCTTGATAAGCTGTGAATCTTTGTACTCCGTCGGTTCTGATAAAGGGATCGATAACAGGGTTACTAGCAACAGTTATTTCCAACTTGAGGCGTTCACCTTTTAAGCAAGCTTGGCGTTCATTTGCCAAAATTTGAATTAACTCTTGGGTATTGTAAATATTTGACATCAGAACAAAACCTAATTAGTCATTAGTCATTATTTATTAGCCATTAGTTATGAAACTAAGACTAATTGTTAATTTTGTGTCAGATGGTAATCAATGAATGTTTGAAGATTGAATTATTATCTCTTGGTAAGAATATAAATACCGTATCAGAATCAACTAAAAATTATATAGGAATTATAGCAGAAGGCAAGAGGCTTGCTTGCAAAAGGCAATAGTAAAACCATCGCTATGACTGGTTTCAAGCATCAATCATGTCCTAATCATCCTGGCTACAACTACATAAATGATATTTGCAAAAATTTTAGTGGTGTAGGGTGGGCAATGCCCACCAAAACGCGCTAGTAATGTACTGCTACCTGCTCATCAGTAGTTTCGGCTTCAGTATGGTCAGCGACAATACTACGGAAGACATCACCATCAATAGTTTCTTGTTCTATCAACATATCAACTACCCGTTCTAAAATTAAACGGTTTTCTTCTAGTATTTCCTTTGCTTGAACATAGCAGCGATTAACAATTCCTCGGACTGTGGCATCAATTTTAGCGGCAATTTCTTCGGAATATTCAGATTTATTCATCCAGTCACGCCCTAAAAATACTTCATTATTTTGATTTTCTAAGGAAAGTGGACCTAAATCGGACATTCCAAACCGTGTTACCATTTGTCGCGCCATATTGGTAACTTGCTGGAGGTCATTTCCTGCACCTGTGGTCACTTCGGCTTTACCAAAGACGATTTCTTCTGCTGCGCGACCGCCTAAAGTTGCGGCAATGCGGGCTAAAATCTGGGAACGGGAAATTAAACCCTGTTCTTCATTGGGTGTGAACCAAGTTAAACCTAGTGCTTGTCCTCTGGGAATAAGGGTAACTTTTTGTACAGGGTCATGACCTTTAACTAAAGTCCCGACTAAAGCGTGTCCGACTTCGTGGTAAGCAATGAGGCGTTTGTTTTTGCTATCTACTAAAGCAGTTCCTTCCATACCGGCAACTACTCTATCTATGGCATGATCAATTTCTAAATCGGTGATAGCTTCTTTGCGTCTTCTGGCGGTAAGTATAGCAGCTTCGTTGAGTAAATTAGCTAAATCTGCACCTGTAAAACCGGGAGTGCGCCGAGCGATCGCCTCTAAAGATACAGTAGGATCAATCTTCTTATTCTGAGCGTGAACTGTCAAAATTTCCTGTCTTCCTTTCAGGTCTGGAACATCCACAATTACCTGTCTATCAAAACGACCAGGACGTAACAAAGCTGAATCTAAGACATCAGGGCGGTTAGTAGCAGCAATAATAATAATCCCAGTATTACCTTCAAAACCATCCATTTCCGTTAATAGTTGGTTGAGGGTTTGTTCCCGTTCATCATTTCCGCCACCAATACCCGTACCCCGTTGACGACCCACAGCGTCAATTTCATCTATAAATATCAAACAAGGCGCATTATCTTTAGCCTTTTTAAACAAGTCACGGACACGGGAAGCACCCACACCAACAAACATTTCCACAAATTCCGAACCAGACATACTGAAAAAAGGTACACCTGCTTCACCTGCAATAGCTTTTGCCAGTAAAGTTTTTCCCGTTCCTGGGGGTCCAGCTAACAATACACCTTTAGGAATTTTCGCCCCCACAGCAGTAAATTTTTCTGGTTGTTTGAGGAAAGTAACAACCTCTTGTAATTCTTCCTTGGCTTCTTTTACACCCGCAACATCAGCAAATTTTACCCCTGTTTTCGCTTCCATTTGAAACCTAGCGCGAGACTTACCAAAATTCAGAGCCTGGTTAGAAGCATTGGCAGAACGGCGGAGTAATAATAATGTTAAAGCTACTAGGGGCAAAATCCACATCAGATTGATTAACAAGCCAACAGCAACTTTGTTACCAGCAGAGGAAACCTCACCAAAATCAACATTTTTTTCTTTAAGTTTATTAATTAACTCGGTATTTTGTTCCAAAAGACGGACTTGTATCGGTGGTGTATCCGGTTTTTGTCCAGCTAAATAGACCCTAGCTACTTGTTCTGTTTGATCTAACTCTACCTTTTTAACTTCGCCTTTGTCTGCCTTTTGAATCAGTTCCCCGTAGGTTAAAGAATTACGGTCATTTTTTTGCTGTGCTAATACTGGACTATCCCCAATTATCCCTGGTAACATCATCAACCCAGCCGCTACCACTCCTAACAAATGATTTTGAGACGAACCTGATAAACCCTGTTTCCTTAAAGCCTGTTTTTGCAAATTTTTCATAATAGTTACCTTTTATCGCTGTTTTTGCGGAGAAATTGTCAAATGTAGAAATTACGGTTTTCTAATCTAGTTTAACTGCCAGACTCAATTATTGACAGGTGACAGTCGGAGAAGGTGACAGGCGACAAGTGACAATGAGGAAGGTAAAGAGGAAAATTAGCTCTGTTATCTCTTGCTTAAACCTAAGAAAATAGCCGCCACTGTTCCTGCAACTGAAATGTCACCTTGACTAATTCTATCCAAAACTGAATCTACAGAAATTAAAATTACTTCAATTTCCTCAGTAATATCAAGATTAGGACTTACGCATTGACAAAAAATATCATCTATGTAGTCTAGATAATGGCATCCTTGCGAAGGGTGGCAAAAATATGCTCACGCACAACAGAAGTAAACAGATTCCTCTGTACTTCATACCAATTGCTAATTATATTTTC
>JBJTUF010000267.1:0-7149 GCA_046080565.1 Cuspidothrix sp.
TTCTAACACTTTCTGGTATATTTCACTTATCATTTTACTCTGTTAGTTCATATTTACTATTTATTACTTATCTTTTTTTGCTCCCACATTCTGTATCTCTTACTACATAAGCTTTTTCTCCTTCTTGTCCCCCTGTCAGGAATTTGATACTAATACCTTCCCCAATAAACCCTAAAATAAGCGCAAACCAAGTTGTTTATTCAAAATCAAGAGGATTGAATGTGATGGAAGATTGTGCAGTATGACGAACATAAAGAATATAGACAATATCCTCTTCAACAGTAAAGATTACACGGTATTTATTTCTTACTTTTCCATATAAAAGTTGTCTTATTTCTTGAGGAAAATCATCATTTTCTCTAGCAAAAGGGCAACGTTTAGGTTTATCTTGCAAACTAGCAATAGTATCCATTAAATCTCTAAACCATTGATCTGCATAATTAGGATTGTCTTGTTTTAACCAAAGATATGCAGTTTCTATTTCTAGTTTGGCATTACCAGTTAATTTAACCTGAAATTCCATGTTTTTGCTGCATTTCTTCAATAAACTGATTTAAAGATTGTGTGTTACCTGTGGCTATATCTTCTAATCCTTTTTTTATACCGATGAGAGTTTCTAATTTTTCTAATGTATCAAGTAATTGTTGATAAGCAGCAGCATCTTGAACTACTAATTCTGCTTTTCCATTAACTGTTAAAACTATAGGATTTCCGGTTTCTTTCATCTGATTAATCAGTTCATTAGTATTGCGTTTAAATGTTGAAAGTGACTGAATATCTCGACTTAAATTAATCATGAGAATTACTCCGCACTAAATTTGCATCTAATTTAATGTTATCACACAAAGATATAAAAATCCCCGACTCCACAAAGAAGCCGGGAATCTATTAAACCAAAGCTGCTACCTTCCCCAATAATCCCTGAAATAAGCGCAAACCATCGCTATTACCTAACGCTGAATCTGCTGCTCTTTCTGGATGTGGCATCATGCCCAAAACATTACCTTGAAGATTACAAATCCCTGCAATGTTATTGAGTGAACCGTTGGGATTTTCTTGATAACGAAATAACACTTGTCCGTTGGCTTCGATTTCTGCTAAAGTGGCTTCGTCACTGTAAAATCGCCCTTCTCCGTGGGCAATGGGTAAAGTGATTATTTCCCCTTCAGTATAACCTTGAGTCCAAGGTAAATTATTACGCTCAACTTTCAACGGAGAGCGATCGCATATAAAATGCAAATTCTCATTTCTCGTTAAAGCCCCAGGTAATAACCCAGCTTCAGTTAATACTTGAAAACCATTACAAATACCGATGACAAATTTACCCTGTTGTGCGTGGTTAATAACTTGCTGCATCACAGGAGAGAAATGAGCGATCGCCCCACAGCGTAAATAATCCCCGTAACTAAAGCCACCAGGAACAATTATCACATCTATATCACTAATATCTGTCTCTTGATGCCAAACCATACGGGTTGGTTGTCCTAGCAAATCTCTAGTAACATACGCAACATCACGATCGCAATTAGACCCTGGAAAAACTAAAACACCGAATTTCATTGTTTGTTGGAGGAAAGGGAACAGGGAACAGGGAACAGCCAAAAGGCAAGAGGCAAGAGGCAAAAATATTTATTTTCTGTTACCAATTACCCATTACCAATTACCAATTACCTAATTTCAAAATACTCCAGTTTGAGATTCCACTTCGATTAAATCAAAGCGATAATTTTCGATTACCGGATTTGATAACATTTGATCACAGATTTGGTTGAGATCCCGACGCGCTTTCATTTCATCAGGTGCGGTAATAGTTAATTCAATGTACTTACCAATTCTCACCTGTTCCACGTTTTCGTATCCCATTTGTTTGAGGCCAGACTGTACAGCCACACCAGCAGGATCTAAAACTGAAGTCCGAAGCGTCACGAAAATCTTAGCTAAATATTTTATTTGCACAGGCTTTTTGCTGAATGCTGCGATCGCTATCCTATAACTTTTATGTTGCCAGTGAGCGAAAATATAATTAGGATTTAGGCAATCTAGAGATAATTCATCAATTAGCCATAGTATAGATATAAATTTAACAAAAATTTATGAAAACCATACGTACACGCAGTCAAGAACGGATTTTAGATCTGTTAAAAAATCTTAAACAAGGCATTTCTGCCCAGAATATTTACATTGAACTACGTAATATTAATCAAAATATGGGTTTAGCCACAGTTTACCGTTCCTTGGATGGCCTTAAACTGGAAGGCTTAGTACAGGTGCGAACCTTAGCCAATGGCGAAGCTTTATATAGCTTAGTGCAGCAAGATAAACATCACCTAACTTGCTTACAATGCGGTCTTTCCATCCCCATTCACCAATGTCCTGTCCATCAACTAGAAAACCAATTAGAAACCAGCCATCAATTTAAAGTGTTTTATCACACCCTAGAGTTTTTTGGCTTGTGTAACCAATGTCAAGGACGGGAAAACCCCGCCCCATAAAATTCCTGTTGTCTTTAATTGCTAGGAAACAAAGGTTGGGGATCATTGCCATTATCTGAGACAATAGAACGGATACCTTCTAAAGTAGCGGGGATATTGCGAGCATCCATAAACATCACTTTGCTGCTATCGCTTTTACCGATAGTTGTTCCCATATCCAGATAACTTAAAGCTAACAGCACATCAACCGCTTTTTGAGCATCTGGATTAGCCTTCATTTTTTGGGCAATAATTTCTGCTGATTCAGCGATCGCTTGTGCCTTTAAAATCTGTTGTTGACGTTCTGCTTGCGCCCGGAGAACGATTGCTTTTTGTTCAGCTTCTGCTTGAAGAATAACTGATTTTTGCCTAGCTTCTGCGTCCAAAATTTGGGCATCAGCCTTACCTCTAGCGCTATTCACCGCAGATTCCCGATCACCTTCCGAAGTTAAAATAGATGCCCGTTTGCGTCGTTCTGCGGACATCTGTAACTCCATTGACTCCCGCACCGCTTGGGAAGGAACAATATCTCGTAACTCCACCCTTGTTACTTTCACACCCCAAGGATCGGTAGAAACGTCCAACTCCTGCAATAACAGTTCATTAATTTGAGTACGAGCAGTAAAAGTTTGATCTAACTCCAATTGTCCCATTTCTGCTCGAATTTGAGTTAATACCAAATTCACCATCGCTGATTGTAGATTTTCCACCTTATAGCGGGCTTTTTCCATATCTACAATCCGCCAGTAAACCACAGCATCCACCTCAATTCCCACATTATCGCGGGTAATACACTTTTGCGGCGGAATATCTAAAACTTTTTCCCGAATAGTTTCTTCATAAACAATTTTATCAATAAAAGGGATCACAAAATTTAGCCCTGGCTGCATTTTTTGTTATAACTACCCAATCTTTCTACCAAAGCTTCATTTCCCTGATTCACAACCCGCACAGATCCGGCAACAGCCGAACCACCAAGCGCTAAAAAAACAAGTAAAAAAAACTGTTCCATAATAATTTTCTCCTAATTTTTGCAAATATTAACCATCAAAACAACAACTAACAACTAAGTAGGTGAACAGAAAAAATTAAAGGTATGTGAAGAAAAGTAAAATCGCTCAAAGGTTCTTTACTATTGCCTTTTGCCTCTTGCCTCTTGCCTTGCCATAACGATAATTTTTAATGCCAACCTACTTATCTCAATAAATGATCTGGCATCACAATTAAAGTTGTTCCCTCTCTTCGCACCACATAAACCATTTGTTGAGGTGGTAAGCTAATTTTGTCATCATCACATCTTGCTCGCCAAGAATTACCCTCATATAGTACCCTGCCCACCTGTCCTGGTAAAATTTCCGTTAAAGTTTCTCCAACTAAGGCATCTTGAATTTTAGATTTGCGTCGTCGTGGTTGCAAAAACCGCCGACACAGGATAATTAGCATTGTGGACAATAACAGCCAAACAGCAACTTGTATCCACAAATTACCCACACCCAAGTAAGATAAAAGCCCCACCGTTAAAGCACTAATTCCCATCATGAAGGAAACAAACGCCGACGGTAAAAAAAGCTCAATTAAGCACAGAACCGATCCAGCTAACAGCCAAATTAAAGTAGAACTTGGCATAAGGGTTTTCCTTTACAATATATTTACTTGAATACACAGACACAGGAAGTATTTACAGAAAAACAGCTTTGCTTTTTGTCCATTCTTCCACTTTTGTTTTTACTGATATCATTTCTGTCCTTTTTGGAACTATACTGTATCTGCATTAATTCCCCATTTCATCAATCATGACTCAAACATTAGATTTTATTAGGATTTCTCCACCAACAAAGCAAACACCAGACGCTTTAATTGTCACTTTACATGGTTGGGGAGCAAATGCCCAAGACGTTGCATCTTTAATACCTTATGTAAACTTACCTGAGTATGAATTTCTGTTACCAAATGCCCCCTATCCCTATCCTTATGCTGATACAGGTAAGGCATGGTATGATCTGCGGACAGAAAATATGTATGATGGCTTAACAGAAAGTAGACAACTGCTAATAGATTGGTTGCAATCTTTAGAAAGTAACACAGGCGTGCCATTATCACGGACAATTTTAAGCGGATTTTCTCAAGGTGGGGCAATGACTTTAGATGTAGGATTAACCTTACCTTTAGCTGGTTTAGTAGTGATGAGTGGTTATCTACATCCGGGTGTAGCCAAGCTTCAACAAAGCACTTTTCCACCTACATTAATCATGCACGGGACACAGGATGAAGTTGTACCGCTACAAGCAGCCATTAAGTCCAGAGACGTGGCCTCATCTTTAGGCGTAGCAGTGGAATATCATGAATTTGAAATGGGTCATGAAATTAATTTAGAAATGTTAGAACTGTTACGCACTTTTGTTATTAACGCAATTCGTTAACGAAAGTTACAAAATTTTTACCAATTCCGCGAAAAACCGGAAAAAATTTTACAATTTTCTGTGTCATTAATGAGTAAGATAGATCAGGTGGAAGCTTTTAGAGCAACTCCACCCTAAGCTGAATGCAATGCTGCAAAAGGGAGGGGCAAGCATTATGAAAACTCTAAGCATTTCCAAAACAGAAATTTCTGCGATGACTGCCACAGAGGTGGAAGAATTGGCTACACGTCTGGAACTAGACAATTACAGTAATGCTTTTGAGGGTTTAAATGATTGGCATCTACTCCGGGCAATTGCTTTTCAGCGTCCAGAGTTAGTCGAACCATATATTTACCTCTTGGATTTAGAACCCTACGACGAAGGCTAAGAATTTTAGATTTTGGATTTTAGATTGGGTAGGATGGGTTAAAATCACAAATAATTCAAATTTTGCCCCAAAATGCCATTATTTGGAAATACCAAATCTCAACGGGTTCTTGTCTGTGTAGGCGGTGGTATAGCCGCCTATAAAGTTTGTGAATTGGTTTCAACACTGTTTAAGTCCGGTGTGGAATTGCGGGTTGTTCTAACTAAATCTGCTCAAGAATTTATCACACCTTTGACTTTAGCTACTTTATCTCGTCATCAAGCTTATACAGATGATGATTTTTGGCAACCCATTTATACTCGTCCGTTGCATATTGAGTTAGGAGAATGGGCTGATTTAATTGTTATTGCGCCTTTAACTGCTAATACTTTGGCTAAATTAGCTTATGGAATGGCGGATAATTTGCTAACAAATACTATTCTCGCTTCTACTTGTCCTGTGTTGTTAGTACCAGCCATGAATACGGATATGTGGGAACAGGTAGCGGTACAAAGAAATTGGCGACAACTATTGACAGATAGTAGATTTTATGGTATGTGTACAGCGTCGGGTTTATTAGCGTGCGATCGCATTGGTGCTGGTAGAATAGCAGAACCCGTCGAAATATTTGTTTATATTCAATCTTTATTACACACCCAAGGGAACAGAGATTTAGCCAGAAAACAGGTTTTAATCAGTGCTGGGGGAACGCGAGAATATTTAGATCCGGTGCGATTTATTGGTAATCCTTCCACTGGTAAAATGGGTTTAGCATTGGCACAGGCAGCACTGCACAGAGGCGCAAAGGTAATATTAGTCCATTGTCCTGCGAGTTGGGATGTACCTTTGGGAGTGGAAGGAATTGAGGTAGTTAGTGCAGACCAAATGCAGCAGATGATGTTAGAGCATTTAGCCAATGCAGATATCATTATCATGTCAGCCGCAGTTGCAGACGTAAAGCCTAGAGATTATAGTAACGAAAAATTGCCCAAGCGATCGCTCCCCGAAAATCTGCCTCTAGCACCAGTACCAGATATAGTCGCCCAAATCGGAAATCGTAAACAACCCCATCAATATTTAATTGGTTTTGCAGCACAAACTGGGGATATTATTACTCCTGCGAAAGAGAAATTGCAAAGAAAGAAATTAGATGCAATTGTAGCCAATCCTATTGATAAAGTTGATAGTGGTTTTGGCAGTGATAATAATCAAGCGGTGTTTTTAGATAAAGAAGGAAGAGAGATAGAAATTCCGGCTTGTTCTAAATTAGAAATGGCACATTATTTGTTTGATTTTGTTGTTTAATGGAATAAAATCACGTTTTTTACCAGGACTTTCAAAAATGACAGTGCATTTACCTAGAATTGGCGTTACTAGCTGCACTAGAGCAATATCATTACTTGAAGAGTATCCTCAAAACATTGTTGGTAGTTTTTGGATCATGTCTGGTTATGGATTTGAAGATAAAGAGATTCCTTCTTGGTGGATTGATAATGTTTTAGAACAAAATCAAGCACAAGGTATTATTAATGCCTTTAAAAAAGGTTATTTTCAGGGAGAACATCAAAATCCTCTATACTTAGGATTTTGTATTATTGTTGTTTCAGATTCTTCCAATCCTGCTCATTTATCTTATATGATTCAACATCTTAGAATGTGGGAAGCTGAGGGAATTGGTTTATTAAGAATAATGGCACGTCATAATATATCTGCTCATACAGAAGTTACTTATCCTGAGTGGTTCTTATATGAGCGTTATGGAAAAGAAAATCCTCTGACAGGAGGACAAGATAGCTAGAAGCTAGAGAGAGCAAGCTTCATAGCTCTTTGCCCTTTGATGTAATCCTTCAACCGATAGCGGCTAAATTGCATTAATTCTTCTATAGTTTTTTGGAACATTTGATGTACCCCA
>JBJTUF010000268.1:0-10360 GCA_046080565.1 Cuspidothrix sp.
TACGTCTTTTTTACCTGATTTGATTAGTGAACTTGATTATTTAGTGAAGTTTACACAACAAAATCTTATCTTTATTTCTGCTTGACTACCTACTCAATTCTCCTCAAAGTTTTTTTCGACTTTTTCAGCAAACCCTAGTTAAGAGAACTTACGATAATAGATTAAGTTAAAGTTATATTTTTATTTATTTTGCTAATGATCACAGTCAATAAAACTAATGCTAAAAAACGAGTTTTATGATCTCATCTTCAACCGTCTTATCTCCCTTAAAATTTTCAACTTTCGCTGTTATTTCCAGCCAAAAATAAAGCCCGGAATTTAACTTCCGAGCTAATAAATTAAATGCAGTTTAGTAGAGTTAAAGTTTTTTCTTAGGGCAATACCTTCGCCATTTTTTTGTAGGTTGGATTGAGCGGAACAAAAGCCAACGAATTTAAGGCATTTGTTGGGTTATGACTAACGCTACCCGAACAACCCAACCTACGAATCAAGGCTTTTTTTCAATTTGACTAAGGTATAGCTGTAGTCAGGATGATTAGGACATTATTGATCCTTAAAACCTAATCATACCAATGATTTCACTCTTGCCTCTTGCCTCTTCCCTCTTGCCTTCTGCTATATTGTTAGGGACTAAGCAAAAACAAATTGATTAGTATTATTCAAACTTAAACTACTGGCTTGAATACCACTGAGAGTAGCTATAGTTTGACCACCAAAAACAATTGCTGTGTTACTACCAACTTGATTTAAGTTGAAGCTAGATGTAGTCGCACCTAGAATATAAATCTTATCAACACCAAGTTGGAAATCAAGGATAGTATTAGCAGCTTTTGGCGCTTCCACATTAAAAATTCTAAATTCGTCAGCACCAGCACCACCAGAAAGGAAGTTGCCACCACCTAAACCAACATAGAATTTGTCGTTACCGTCACCACCTAAAGCCCGGTCATTACTACCTAACCAGAATATATCATTACCAGCGCCACCAGACATCCGGTTGCCACCTTGACCATCTCTAGCATCAAAGGTGTCATTACCATCGCTACCGAAAGCGCGATCGCCCTTATTCACAAAGATAGTATCATCACCACTACCCAGATCAAGGATATTGTTACCAGCAAAGGGAGAATTTACACCAAAAACGGTATCAACAGTATCATTACCTGCACCTGTAAAAATGGTGTCTTTAATGCCATCAATGCCTTTACCCACAAACAAATCATCTATACCAGTTGTACCTGCAACCAGTTGAGGACTTTCGGCAATAGCAGCAGTAACACCCAAGCGAGAATCAAGCGCTAGAGGTTTGTCTAGTTCCAAAACTACCATCTCATTATTATCAATAGCTGGAGGGCGACCAATAGAGAAAGGATAGTTGTTATCATTGGCAACTAAAATGGTTTTGTTATCCAGTACCAACACATCTTCAATGGTTTGGAATGGCATATTATAAATACTCTTACCATCACCATTGAGATCCTTGGGATCTTGGATATTTAGTAAGTCTGCTACTTCCTCTTTCGATACAAAACCATTAGCATCAATCTTACTAAAATCAACCTTGAATATCTTTTTGAAAGCAGCCGTACTACCTTGGCCGTTATCCCTTTCAATGACTAGAAACTCATTGTTATTGATAGGAGTAAAATCACCGATCGCATTACTGGTACTTGCTAATTGATAACGTCCTACAAGTCCTTGGTAGGTTTCGCTGGCTACATCAAATTTATAAATTCTCACAGAACCAGCAGGATCACCAACTACAGTACCTTCTAACATGGGGTACAGGGTTTGACGATCTGGACTAAATGCCATTCCTTCAAAACCTTGGGAACGGTTGAGGTTAGCTGCTACTAAATCGCCGTAGTAAGGGCGATTAGGATCAAAGTAAACGGGAGAGTTGGCGAAGTAAGGAGTATTCAGGTTATTGTTGGGGTTCGCGTAACCAGTACCAGCAAGGTAGTTATTTACTAATACTTGTCGTCCTGTTTTGGGGAAGTCGGTAAAGAAACCATCTACACCCAAATCAATAAACTTACGGAATTCTGCACCAGGATCGCCATTGTAGGTGTTGGGAAGGAAGAAATTGTCATTTCTTAAAGTGTAGAGATGGACTAATAACCCTGCTTTGTGGGCATCTTGAATGAGGGTTGTAGGTGTGCCTAAAACACGGTCTGCATCACTAATTTGACCATCACCATTCAAATCGTCAGGTTGACCATTACCATCTTTATCTACAGTTAACTGGGGAACTATGCGTTGTTTGTTGGGTCCAATACCTTTGGCATAGGTGGCAATTTCCGTTAAACCTGCGGGTGTGGATAAATCTGTATAGGTGCGAGTATCTCCACTTACTACAAAATCATAAG
Source organism: Cuspidothrix sp. (assembly GCA_046080565.1). Classification (GTDB taxonomy): domain Bacteria; phylum Cyanobacteriota; class Cyanobacteriia; order Cyanobacteriales; family Nostocaceae; genus Cuspidothrix. Next base: position 2,370 of record JBJTUF010000268.1, read on the forward strand.
GACGACCAGAACTGCCAAACAATTGGATTAAGGGAATATCAATCCCTGCGGTGGGCATGATTGTATTTTTCAGCGCTTTGAGGTTGGCAACTTCAAAGGACTGAATAAAGACACGGGATGGATCAGTAAAGTTATTAGCTTTGAGGGTGTCTACTAAAATTTGACTGGTGTTAATACCTTGTTGTTGGAAGAAAGTGGGGTGTTTAGTTTCAGGATAAATACCGATTTTGCGACCTGTTGCAGTTTCTACCTGTTTCACTAAATCAATAACTTCTGCTAAAGTAGGAACTTTTAGCCCATCTTGATCAAAAGCAGTACCACGTATGGCGGGGATACGTTCGATCGCATTTAGTTCTTTAACTTCTGCTAGGGTGAAGTCTTCTGCAAACCAACCAGCGACATTACGACCATCTAAATTTTTGATTTTCAGGCGATCGCTAAATTTATCACGTAAATAAACATCAGTGCTGGTGTCAGTGGTATTGATGACTGGTTTACCATTAGCATCTCTTTGAATTGTTCCATCAGCATTGAGATTAGCAACTGCTAACATCGGTTCATGACGGGCAATTAATACACCATCTTTAGTTACAGCTAAATCAGGTTCAACGAAATCTGCACCTTGGGCGATCGCTAATTTGTAGGCTTCTATTGTATGTTCTGGACGTTCACCACTTGCACCACGATGGCCAATAACTATTGGTGCTTTACCGTTGAGAGTGTCAAATTTAGGAGTAGAAAGCACTGTGGGATTTTGAGGCGATCGCACAAAACCAGTAGTAATTTGATCCCGGACTAAATCACCCGTACCAGGAAAATCAGTAAAGTAACCATCAACACCCAAATTAATAAACTGACGGTATTCTAATTCCGGGTTGTTATTGTAATTTGATGCCAAAGAACGGCTTTCATTACGGAAAGTATAAGGATGAACCAGCAAACCCTCTTTATGGGCATCACTAACCAAACTGCTTGGTGCTAGAGTCACCTTATCCGCATCATTAATGACACCATCACTATTCAAATCATCAGGCTTACCATCATTGTTATTATCTACCGTCTTCACAGAGACAATCTGCCGTTTCCAAGGTCCAATACCATCGGCGTAGGCAGCAATTTCTTTCAAACCAGCAGGAGTAATTAAATCTCCATAAGTGCGAGTATCACCTTTACCGACAAAATCATAAGGACGGGCATTTACATCTTGATACAACAATGTACCATCATTAGCCACATCATAGGCATCAATCAATTGTACTAAAGGCAAATCCACACCCTTAGCTGGCATAATATTACTATTCAAATCCTTGAGATTACTAACTTCAAAAGATTGAATAAACACCCGTTTAGGGTCAGTAAATCCTTTAGCTTTGAGGGTATCAATCAGTTTTTCTTCCAGAGACAAACCCAAATTATCATGATATGTAGGATGCTTAGTTTCTGGATAAATACCGATTTTCTTCCCGGTTTGTGTTTCCACTTCCTTGAGTAAATCTATGATTTCCCCCAAGGTGGGAACTTCTAACAGACCATTAAATAATTGATTGCGGAAACTTTGAGGCATCACCCCACGCAGAGTTTTAATTTCCGCTAGGGTAAAATCAGAAGCAAAGAAACCCTCTTCCGCCACACCATCTACAACAACCGTCTTTTTCCGACTAGCAAATTCAGCACGACTAGCAACATCAGTAGTATTAATCAGATTGGGTTCATGACGGGCAATTAAAACACCATCTTTGGTAGATACTAAATCAGGTTCAATGAAGTCTGCACCGCGTAAAATTGCCAATCTATAGGCTTCTATAGTATGTTCTGGGAGTTCACCACTAGCACCCCGATGGCCAATAACAATGGGGGTTTGACCTTTGAGAGTATTGAGTTTAAAAGTGTTTGGTGTAGCGATGGGTGCATCTAGTAAAACACCATTACTGTTAAAATGTAGTAGGTATGTTCCAAATTCATCACCGATCCAGATGTCACCTTTAGCATCAATGACAAAAGATTCAACATCAAAATCAGCCCCAGTAAGTTCCCGTTTAGCGGTGTTTTTATTGACAATATCAAAGGGAATTAACTTATTAGGATCAGAAAGTTGAATGAAGTTTTGAACAGCTACAGAACCATTACCATTTTCAGTACCTGCAAAATTGGGGTCAACTTGATAAAGTCGCAGGAGAAAATCAGCGCTGTTATTTTTTGCCCCAAAACCATTATCAGCTAAGAACCAGAATACAGAACCATTACCATTAGGGGCAAACTGTACACCACTAAACCCTTGCACTGGTTGACCAGAAAAAGGAGTAGGGCGGACATTGGTAGGATTAGTTACCGCAGAACCGGATGCGGGTCCAGCAGCGAAGGTATCAGCAGGAAGAGAAGCAAAACCTTTGAGTGTCACCATATTAGAAGAAATATTTACAGTAGTGGAAACTTGATCATCTTCTTGGGCATTGTTATTACCCGGCTTAGAATCAAAATCAGATTGATTTTGGGCGGTAATTTCGGCTTTATTGGTAACAGCACCACTTTGGGCAATTTTGGCGTTAATTGTCAGGGTGCGGGTAGCATTACCAGCCATTTCTCCCACATTCCAAACACCAGTTTGACTGTTGTAAGTTCCCTGTTGTGGTATTGCAGAGATGAAAGTTAATTGCTGTGGTAATAAATCTGTGACTTGAATGCCGTTAGCCAGTAGAGAACCTTTGTTAGCAAGGGTTAAGGTAAATGTCACCTGTTCTCCGATAACTGGGTTAGTAACATTTGCAGTTTGACTCAACTCTAAATCCACAAAATTAGGTTGAGGAGTGCGGGGATTATAACTGGTAGTATCTATTTTCAGGGGTGTGGGGAAAGCATTGGCGATATTTTCCCAAGGTACTAATTTAAAGTTGCTGCTGATGTTCTCACCATTAACAATGGTGGCGGGATCATTTGCGCCATCTTGGGTGATAAATACACCATTAGGGAAGTTCGCACCCAAGGGCGAGTTAATAACGTCTGCACCGTCGGACTCTTGAACGCTGTCAATTGAACCATTGTTACCAACTCCAAATCTTCCTAAAAAGTCGTTATTGCCTTCACGGGTATAAACTGCAAAGGTATTATCTCCTTGACTAGATGCCAATAAATAGCCTGTACCGTTTTTACCGTAATAAATTGTTAAGCCTTCAACGTCATTAGTAAGGTTTTTGCCACCTTCAGCTTTGACTTTTTCGATTAATAGACCTGTTGTTCCCCCGTTGGGTTCGGCTTTGAATTTCCAAATCCCTACATCTTCTTGACCAATGTACAGAAATCCTGTTTCTTGGTCTGCTACCATACCTTCTGTTTGGGCTGAAGCACCTGCTGTTGTTGATGAGGGAATGGTAAAGTTACGCACTAACTCATAACCGATTTTACCGTTACCTTTGTCTAGTAATTTGAGTTGGGCTACATCTCCAGTTTGACGACGACTGGTAAAGGCGTAGTAATCATTGGTAACGGGACTGCGATATAAAGCTAATCCATAAGCACTGCGACTAGATGCAGAATAAGGAGTAGGGAAAGGTAGACTTTGGAAGATGGTGGCAGCATTGCTATCAGTAATATTTTCTAAAAAATTGCCATTGGTACTGTTAGGATTGATTTTGAAGATTGCTAGTTTATCGTTGTTGCGATCGCTCGCTACAGCAATATCAACTTTCTGACCACCTAATGTAAATCCATATTGCAAATCAATGTTGTTGTAACGAATATCTGGATTACTAGGATTAATGGTTTGTAACAGATTTCCAGCTAAATCATAAATCCGCAAACCGCCATTTTTGACGCTGGTTAAAACTAGGCTTTTACTAGAGTCGGTAGAATTTACGTAAATTGCCGGATCATCAGCATCGGCTCTTTGACTAAAAGGTAAACTATCATCATCTAAAAGCGTCGGACGGGTTTCTACAATAGGTGTGACAGTAGGAACTACATCTGCACTCAAGGTCAGGATTTGGGTAAACTGGGTGGCGTTAAAGTTATTATCACTTACCAAAACAATGGATTGACTACCATCTGCCAATTTGGGACCAAAAGCTAAACCTTCAATATTGTCTGTTCCTGTGGGATGATTACCATCACTATTAGGTAAATTTAGGGTGTCTAAATTCAATATTAGGCGTTTTTGGGCTGGTTGAATGGCTGCTAATTGTTCATTACTTAACCCACTCAGAGAATTAACGGTGTTGATGTCTGTTGCCCCTTGGAGGCTAATTTCGTAAATTTTGATCGTGTTTCCCTGTCCGACAGCAAAGGAACGTTCTAAAGCCAACAGAGTGCCACGATTATCAATTGCTAATAAATCCACTAAACCGTTATCAGCCGCAGTTCCCCCAATAGGTGCTTTGGCAATAGGATCGGTGATATACAGATATTCTTTCTCTGGTTGTCCTGTTACCAAATTGTATTGGATAATTCGAGAACGAGCGCTTGCGGTAGTTGTAGCAATTCCTCCATCTTGAAATAGGGTGCTTTCTGTAGCTGTGAATAGGGTTTTTTGATCAGGTGAAATTGTTAAACTTTCAAAAGCTAAGTTGTTGCGAACTCCTGATGTTTGTGTATCACCAGTATCAACAATACCGTTACTGTTTGTATCTTGAACAACTGGAAGGAATTTTTGGGGAACAGATAAAGACTTAATTTCCTGTCCTGTGGTTAAGTTAAACTCTTTAATGAAGGGATTGGTAACACGACTTGCACCTAAATCTGGTCTAACTTCTCCTTCAGAGGAGATAAATACAGTACCATTTTTAGTTAAAGCAATACCTTCAGGATCAAGACTATTAGCTGCAAAAGGATTACCATTACTATCCTTGAGTTGGACAACTTTGGTAAAAGTTACTGCCTGAGTGACAGGATCGAGAGTAAAAGTGTAAAATCGGGCGTTAGATGAGCGATCGTCAGAAATTGCGTAATATTGATTATTAACTGAATCGTAGGTTACGCCAGACAAACCACCAACGGGGACATCCACTCCATTAATTGATTGTGCCGCACCAGTGGGAATAAATCCTGTATTGAAGATTTTTTGTCCTGTAAATTCCGCACTGACAACGGTTTTACTTGTTTCCGTTGCACCAACTTGTACATCTGCAAATACTAAACGATGGTCAGAACTGGGGAAACCGCCGGGAAAACTAGCGCTAAATGTACCTACTAAGGGGAAGTTTGCATCTGTATTGCTAGGCCAATACACTCCTGAGTTACTAATTTGTAAGTCTGTGGAGGGGAGTACATAGTCTGTTCTCAGGTTGCCAGGTACAGTATCAGAGAAGTCTGCGGTGTCAAAAGCAGGATTACCTTTTTGGTTGTTATTTGCTCCACCTTGTAAGGTAGCTTGTTGAGGAGCGCCTAAGCTAGTAGGAATAACATTGGTATTAATATTAGGATTGAGTAACAGTTGACGAATTGCATTGTTATAACTGTCACCATCTAAGGGATCAGCATTCTGATCACCCATAATAACAAAGCTTGAACCAGCAGAAAGATTACCTGTTTTACCTCCATCATCGTAAATATAATTACCTTTACCGGGAGTGATATAATCTGCCCAAAAGCGGATTTCATCACTATTGCGTTTACCGTTTCTGTCTTCCGTACTATCAAAAACTGGGGGTGTAGGATGACTAGCTAAAACGTGAACTGTATCACCGTTAATAATTATCGGTACATCCCAATGACTCTTAGAGGAAAGACGCAAAATATTAATTTCTTCAGGTGAATAAAAACCATTAAGATTTTCATTCACTGATGTTCCGATATTATCTACAGTTGGATCATTTGTTAATAAATTTCCTGGCATATCCCTCCACAAGAAATTTTGGAAGGTGCGAATATTAGTGGTATCAATGGGATATTTAGAAAGTAACAACATCCCAAACTGACCAGGAAAGTTACCAAACCCAAAGGCATCATTACCACCGCTAATTGTACCGTTATTATCTAAATCAAAACCGGAAGCAATTCCAGTATTAGAAGGAGCAATATAAAAGTAGGGGTAGTTAACTGGTACAGCACCATTTTGGCTGATTTGCAAATAATTTTGTCTAAAAAGATTTACTGCTGCTGGGGAATAGTCAAATTCATTAATTAGTAATACATCCGGGTTATTGCGTTGAATAATTTCCGCAACTGTTTTTGCTTGAGCGTTGTTAGGGGTAGATAAATCAGTGACTAATTGACCTTCTGTATTGCGATTTAGGGACGCATTAAATTGGGAAAAGCGAACTGTGGTAAATGCCATTTTTTATTTCTCAAGTAAATGCGGAGTTGGCTTGAGTAAAGACAATCTGGTAATTATAAATTCCAGATTATGGCATCAACATATCAGTCAAAAGTTAAGATATTATTGTCTATTGTTGAAATTTATTTAAGTCTTGATTAAGCTTATTGTATTTTTGATCATCATTTTTTTAAATACCTTTGTTTTCACTGTTTAATACTGATACTGCTTTGTATGCTTGCTGAGAATGATGTGGTTGTTCAGGATATCGCAAATTTAACAAGCCTCTGTCTAACATTGGTTTGACATAGTGAATACGAATACTGTTTGATGTTCTTTGCAGTAGTTCGGCCAATGTTCGGAGTGGTAGGTAATGTTCGGAGCAAAGTTCTAGAATCACTTGCTCTACAACCTGTTTATCAGAACGGCCTTTCTCACGCACAGGAGCAGCAATATCTTCTAAACGTTTGTAATGTTCGGAGCTAAGTTCGTAATGTTCGGAACTAAGTTCGTAATGTTCGGAGCTAAATTTGTAATGTTCGGAGCTAAGTTCATAATGTTCGGAGCTTGAAATAAGTGAATATAAATCAGATTGACTTTGGTTGACTAAAATGTAGTGTGTTCCACGACCACGACCAGAGCTTTCTAACCAGCCTTTATTTACTAAGCGTTTAAGACATTCACCTATGTCTCTAGGATGCTCTCGACGATAAACTTGAATGTCTGTATTGCAAATATCTCCAAATTGATGAGCTAAAACTAAAATTATGCGATCTAGTTCTGTAAGTTCACAGTAATTATCACCAACAATTTCTCTTAATTCTTTCTCAATATTTTCAGGAATCAGGCTTACCATTGGTAGTGCAACTGATGTCATGTCTAGCTCTAGTTTTTCTGATACTAACGGAATAATCCATTGTTGTTCTTTCCATGCACGGAGAATCTTTCCAAAACCTGAACCTGCTTTATCGCCCAAGCCAAGCATTTGAAACATTTTTTGCAAGTTGGGATTACGAGCATCACTAATACCACCTTCATAAAGTTGCTGAAGAGAAATTCTCAGACGACCAGGATTAGAAAATAAAAATAAATTTGTTAATTTAGTAATAATTAAAGGACGACTTGATTGATGATCTGCATGAATTATTGCGTTGGAGAGTGCTTCTCGGAGGGCTTGATGTACATGAGTTTCACCGCGACGGACGGCATCTTTATCTAGTTGAAATGGAACATTTATATCATTGATTAGGCGACCATAGACACGATAGTAGAAATTAAAAAGATTAGGTTCCCATTTCCCATCGAGTGTGAGCCGATAAGTCCAACGGGTTTCTGGGTCATTAGAAAGTCGTTCTTGGTAATCAATTTGATAGTGAGGAAGTGCATCTAAAATACTGCGTTCACGACCAAACATTAATAATCCGGCTAGTGTAAGTCCTTCCTTTTTTGTAATGCGATCGCGTCGCCATCCACCTAATTGTATTAGCAAATTCTGCTCATCCAATGCCAACCATCGATGATCTGGTTCTCTAGCACTAAATCTTTGGCGAAAAAATTTCAAAGTTTCAGTATCAATATCAGTTAAATCAAAACCTTCTAAAATTTGATTAGACCTGTCCGAAAATTAAAAAGGCTGTCTGTGTCGGGCTTTGAGGATGTTTTCATGTGAGCCAGACTTGACGTAATCATGAGGGCTAGAGATAGTTACTGTTAGTATAGCCCGGAAAAAATGCCGATGGTTATTTCA